>JAFGOZ010000480.1 GCA_016926235.1 Bacteroidales bacterium
AAACGGTTCGGGAATTGGTCTCAGCATCTGTCAGGAGATCATGAAACTACATAAAGGTTCACTGACCCTGATTTCATTACCCAATTCATTGACCAGTTTTGTAATTGAATTATAAATATTATATTCGTATTGGTTAACGCAAGTTTACTTACCAGCAAATCTGTTAGTATGCAATATTTTGTTGCGGTTATTACATTTATGGCAATATTCTCATTGTCTGCTTTACCACAGAGTAACTTCAGAAAGGCCTGCATAATTCCGATACAGGGAGACACTGTTAAAGGTTATATCGATGACCGCGAGTGGATACAAAACCCTGAGAAAATATCATTCAAGCCTACTCTGGAAAGTAAAGATGAAATTACGTATGATGTATCCAATGCATCCTATTTCCGTATTGACGGGGAAGATGCCTATCAGTGCTTTACTTTGCCTGTAAGTATGGACCGTATTGAAATGCCCAATCTTTCAACAGGCCCCGATACTTCCAAACAGGTTAAAACTGTATTTCTAAAACTGTTGGTGAATGGCTGTAATGTTAACCTTTATTCGTATGCTGACAACCTGAAGATGCGCTACTTTTATTGGGAGAAATCTGCCAACGTGCCTGTGGAGTTGGGTTACAAAATGTATTACAGGGGTGCTGAATATGATCTTTCAAAGGTTATCACCTTAAAATCTTACCTGAATCAGTTAAGCTATCTGGGGTATCAATACGGTCACGACTCAAAAGAGCTGACAAGAAAAATTGAAGCTGCACAATACATCGATAAGGACCTGTCTGAAATAATAGTCATGGTTAACGGGGGAGTGGCTACTAATTTTTGTATGATTGCTGCTTCCAAAGATAGAATGGTGATCTTTCCATTCGGAACAATCAGGGTGAGAAGAAGTGTTCTTACCAAAATGTCCGAAGTAGGTTCATTGCTTGTAATTGATAAGGGAAGTGACAATAGCCAGTCTTTTTTACCTGCAATAGGATTCGGATTTGATTTGGCACGTAAATCGGGATCCCGGTTTTTTGCCAGGGAAGAACTTATCTTCTCCATGGACAAATTGTCTTCATCAGACTGGTATTATAATAACAGCATCTTTTATGAATACAGTATTTCCCAGTGGAATATTGCATTGTGCAACACTGCAAACTATCATATATACTATAAACCGGGCTTAAAAATTTATGCGGGTACTGGAATTTCGGTTAATTACTCGCATCTTTATGAAGTTGAATACTATTATCACAACTCATTACTTCCTGAAACTGATCCGGAATCAACAGAGATCAGGTCTGATTTCCTGAAAGCTAGTCAGTTGTGGGTTAATATTCCGCTTCAGCTTGGTGCCAGGATTGGAAATGCTTACCATGTGAATTTTACGTACTATTTTCCGATGCGCAGGGTTGTCAACCAGGGGGATAAGATGAAGATTGACTGCATGGAGTTGGGGATTTCCTATTCTTTCAGGAACTAATACAACTTTAAAAGATATTACATATGGTTTTCTGCCTTTCATATAAATTGTTCAGAAAAATCAGCCTGGTTATTTCTTTGTGCATTTTTCTTACTCTTCAATTGTATGCACAGTCTAATTATCGTGAAGGTTGTGTAGTTGATAACCAGGGTGATACACTTAAAGGTTATATTGATGACCGGGAATGGGTAAAGAATCCTGAGAAAATAGCTTTCAAACCGTCATTAGAGAGCAAGGATGAAGTAGTTTGTGATGTTTCCAATTCAACCTATTTCCGGATTAAAGGAGAAGATGCCTATCAGCGCTTTACCCTGCCGGTAAGTATGGACCGGATAGAATTGCCTAATTTATCAAGAGGCCCCGACACAAGTAAAATAATTAAAACTGTTTTTCTGAAATTTCTGGTGGCAGGTTCTGATGTTAACCTTTATTCATATTCAGACAACCTGAAGACGCGTTACTTCTACTGGGAGAAGTCAGCCAATGTGCCTGTGGAATTAGGTTACAAGGTGTATTACAGAGCTGCTGAAAATGATTTTTCAAAGGTTATGACCCTTAAATCCTACCTGAATCAGTTAACTTATTTGGCAAATAAATATGGCTATGACTCAAAAGAGCTGAAAACAGAGATTGAAGGTGCACAATACTTAGTCAAAGACATAGCCAGGATTGTAGTAAAGCTTAACAATGGTGAAGCTGCCAATTTTTATTTATTGAGGTCAAAAAGAGAAAAGTCCATTTTTAAACCAATCGTTATTAAACCATTTGCAACTATCTTCCTAAGAAGAAGTGTTTTAACCAAGCTTCAGGGATCAACCTATAACATACATGGGAGTACTTTAACTTATCCTGAGATCAATACTGGCAGTGATCGCAATGTTTGCTGGCTTCCTTCTGTGGGTATGGGATTTCAAATAATGCGGAAAACAGGAGCCAGGTTTTATGCACAGGAAGAGCTTGCTTTCTCAATGGATAAACTGTCTGCTTCGGATGAATACTTGGCCAACGGAATTACGGGCAACTACAGCTATGATCTTTCAGAATGGAACCTTACACTCAATAATTTAGCTATTTATAATGTTTATCACAAGCAGAGGCTGAAAATTTTTATTGGAACCGGTATTGAGATAAACTACTCCAGGATTATGTCACTAGAGTATAATATACACAAAGTATACCCATCAGATCCTATATACGAAAGGGATGAAAATAGAAAAGATTTCATGAATCCAAACCAGTTCTGGTTATCTGTTCCGTTAAAAGCAGGATTTATAATCAACAATACTGTTTCTGCACATGCCATATATCGTTTCCCTACCGCAAGATTTAACATGAAAGAAGATGAGCTTATAATTAACACAATGGAAATCGGAGTGTCCTACCTTTTTTAAAGACATCCTGATATATTAATGACTTTTTTAGAAAACTATTAGCGTGTCATTCATTAATAAGAAGTAATTCGAGAGATGATAATATTTTTTCAACCAAAATTGAGTTCCAAATTAAACTATTAGTCACATGACAAAAAGACTTACCCTTATTTCAGCGCTGTTTCTTATTACTGGCGGAATTTTTGCCCAGAACAGTTACATAGCAACCGACAGTTCAAGTGTGTCAGGTATCCGGTTAGTGCCGGGAAGCGAACGCGACAATGCCCAATTCTGTAAGGTAATCAGGGGACAAAATATAGTTAAATACGGTCCTGAAGAATTAACAGAATATGGATTGAACAACGGAAGGGTTTACATAGCCAAAGAAATTTTGATCAACAACAGTCCCCGTCTTGTTTTTCTGGAACGTGTGGCAAGAGGAAATACCACTTTGTATTATTACCGGGGAGAAAACATCCAGACTTATTTTCTGGAAAAATCCGGTTCACCATTGAAAGCATTGGATAAAAAAGCTCCGGATGGCAGCAGTTTTAAAAATGAACTTGCAACATATACAGCAGACTGCGATCAGGTTAAGGACGCTTCAAAATTAGTAAGCTATTCAAAAAAATCAATGAAAAGATTTATCTCGAACTACAACAATTGTGTTTTGAAACCTTTTCCAACACTAAGATTTGGGGCGACAGCTGGTATTGAACTGACTCAATTAACACCCGGTTCTCAAATATATGAGGGATACTACGCGGGAATGATCGATTATAAATATGATGCTGGTGGGACATTCGGTCTCTTAGTTGATGTTCCCATCATGGCCAGTTATTTCTCTTTCCATACCGAGGTCCTCTTTTCGAAATATAAATGTTCGTACTATCAGGTAATCAGCGGAGTTGATGATACTGAGTTAAAAATAGATGCTACCGGCCTGAAAATTCCGGTCCTTCTCAGATACACCTGGCCAAACAATGTATTAAGACCATTTTTGAACGCCGGTGTATTTTATAACTTCAATATAACAAACGAATACACTTTGTCGGAGATTATCAAAAGTCCGGGCAACAATGAAACTGTGGTACTTGAAAGTGATGGATTGCATTCTGACAGCTATTTCGGATTTACAGGAGGATGTGGTGTTGAATATGCCGCCAGCAAATTTGCTTCGGTTTTTGCTGAAGCCAGATACAGTTACGGTTTGGGATTGGATACAAAAAAGACGCTGAATAAGAATCAAATACAAATATCCCTTGGTGTTTTGATGGCAATATCAAAGAAGTAGTTTTGCTGCAACTGGCGCTGCTACTCATCATACTTCGATGGGCGTGCCTGCTGGTCAGGGCAGGCTTGTCGAAGTGCGACTAACTGAATCTCCCGCTGCCCCTGCTTCTGCCAAACACTAAAAAATCACTTCCCTCCCAAACGGAGTAAGCGCCAGATGGGCCAGTTTAAAATGCTGTTTGGCAAACGGAATTCCGATAATGGTAATACCCAGCAGGAATCCGAAAACCAGGTGGGTGAGAAATATCCAAAAGCCGCCCACAAACAACCAGATGAAGTTCATGAGCGTGGAAAGGCATCCCGGCTGGTTTTCCCTGGTTTTTATTTCTGCACCAAAAGGCCAAAGTTCCAGCATGGCCAGCTTGATGGTTTGCAAAGCAAACGGAATGCCGATGATGGTTATCAGGAGTACCAAACTTGCAACCAGGTATTCCATTGCGGTAATCAGTCCTCCGCAAAGCAGCCAGATGATGTTTCCCAGGAGTCGCATGTCAGCGTAAGTTTTAGGTTAAGGTTTATGACTCAGTGCCCGAATAGATGGTTTCCTCGCAACAAAAAGGAAAAACTATTGTTTTAAAGAATAAAAATAGCATTTATAACGGTTGGATGAGTCACTTGTATTAAAATTTCAGTTATTGAGCGATG
>JAFGOZ010000481.1 GCA_016926235.1 Bacteroidales bacterium
ACGAACACTGAGTTTGGATGAGGTAACAACCTCGGGACAATATATTGCCCGCGACTGGATTGAGATGCAACCGGGTTTTAGCTTCACCGCTGCAAGTCCTACAGCAACAGTGGCAAAGGAAGTTGTGTTAACATGGTATTATTCAAATGAGTACCCTTGGGCACCTCATATGACTATTAATTCACAAACATATGCGGGAACATCATTTACTTCATCATATACCTTTAATCAGTTTTTTGGTGCAATTGGAACCCTAATAGACAATATTAATGATGATTTTACTTCTGAAGAAGGCTGGACTTTTACTCCTACTTCTAATAGTGCTAAGCAATATGTGCAAATAACTGTGAAGCATGCTTCAGATTTTGTTATTAGTGGTTATGACGATAATTATGATGTTATTTCTTTGCATCAGGCATACCTCCCTGCAACCGACGGAACTTTCACGGCACAAATCGACAAGAGCCTAATTTGTAGCACAGAATACCTTGAGACCCAGCCCGACATGGATCGTACGACGGACTACTCATTGCCTGTTGGTGCAACTAAAGGGAGTTTCAATGTTACGCCAACCGGAGCGGCTACATATACAGTACCTATCATTATTCCACCGGGTACTGCAGGTTTTCAACCGAATCTCTCTCTTTTCTATAACAGTCAGGGTGGTAATGGATTACTTGGTATGGGGTGGGGTATATCAGGGCTTTCTGTTATAAACAGGGTGCCCACAACATTATACAATGACGGATTAATAGATGCGGTTGACTTTGATGACAATGACAGGTTTGCACTTGATGGGAACAGGTTAATAAAGAAAGCAGGGACATATGGACAAACAGGCTCAAGCTATGTTACTGAATTGGAATCGCATGTCGTGATAAAAATGCTTGATGAGAACAGCGATGGTACGCCTGAGTTTAAAGTATGGACAAAAGATGGAAAAGTTCTGGAATTTGGAGCCACACCAGATTCAAGAATAAAGGTTGGAAATAAAGTCTTGTCATGGCATATCAACAAAATATCTGATGTAAATGGGAATTATGTATCCTTTCATTATATTAATCAGAATGGTGAGTTTTATATATCGGAAATTAGATATACTGGTAACGATCAATTACAGCCAGTAATTGAGCCGTATAATAGTATCAAATTTTATTACGAAAAAAGAGGTGACGTTACCCAAACTGTATTGCAGAATACCATAATCAAACAAGAGAAGCTGCTATATAATGTAAGTATATATAATGGGGCTGAACTCACAAAAGAATACAGACTAGGGTATTTTAATGCATTAAATGATGCAGATTTTGTTTCGCATTTATCAGAAATCACGGAGTATGATTCACATGGTGTACGGTTGAACTCAACCATTTTTAATTGGGGAGGTACTGTCTGGAATGGAAATGACATGTATGCAGGAGCATCTTCACTTGTTGAAAGTGAGGAGTCGCAATTTTATATTGGCGATTTTAATGGTGATGGGTTAACTGATTTATTGCGATCACCAGCTGAAGTTGCATCAGGAAGTCCCAGTACTCTTGAGCTTTATATAAATGACAGCGGATATGGATTTCATTATGCTGACGAAATAGCCACACCTGCTGATATGTGGCTGATAACAAATAACAATATATCCGAAAAGTATTTTGCCCAAGCCAACTTGGGCGCATCTTCCAAAACAGATTTCGATGGAGATGGGAAAGATGAAGTAGTAGCAATTAGTGCTGTGATTGATGATATTATTTCCGGAGAGGATATAAAATCATTGGTTCTTAGGGTTTATAAAGTAGAAGAAGAAAATATTATTGATGATCCTGATCTGCTTGTTTTTTCGTGTGAAAGCAGACTGTTATTCGGTGATCCCTTCGGAAAGGGTAGGACTACTGCAATAGCTTGTGAACTTGGTACAAATACGGTAAGGATGCAGACTTTGTATCCGTTTTTATATCTAAGTTATAATTTACCTATTACTGTAAACGCTGAGGATAAAACTTATTTGCTTGATTTTAATGGTAATGGGAAACAAGACTTGCTTATCGTAAAAAGTAATGGAAGTTATATATATGAATTTAAGGATGTTACACCTGTAGGATATGATGAATTCGAATTACTATATACTGGCTCGTTTCCAACATCAAATACCATAATCTACCCGGGAGATTTTAACGGAGATGCAAAAACTGATTTGTTGTATTATGACAAGACTTCATCGCCTTACACATGGAGACTTCGACATTCAACAGGAACTGTTTTTGAGAACCTTAACAATGTTCCTTTTACAAATCCCACACTTACTGTAACTCCGGATGTGTCTGGTCAGAGCTTAATAGTCAATGATTATAACGGCGACGGCAGAGACGACATAGCAGAGATCTATGGTACTCATATTGATGTATCATACAGCTATAATTACGGTAATTTTCTGAAAGAGGCAAATACAAGCACAGGAATTGTAGGCAGTGAGGAGGATGACTTCAGTACCGGAGACTTTTTTGGAGATGGCAAAGTAACCATGTTTTTTCATAACACTGAAGGAAGCGCAGGTAATTCTCAGGCGCGGGTAATTAGTTTCCATAAGGGGGAGATCAAGAACTTTATGACTGCGATTAAAGATGGGATGAACAATGAAATTTCTATCGATTACGAATCAATTTCATCTTCAAGCAGTAATTTTTACACCAAAGAAACAACAGCAAGCTACCCGGTTACTGATATACAAGCGGCATTGTATGTAGTTAAAACATATTCCGCCAATAATGGCGTAGGAACAATAAATACTAACAGCTATACCTATAAAGGAGCAAAGCTACACAAACAAGGGAAAGGATTTTTGGGCTTTAGTGAAATAATCGCAAAGAATAACAGGACAAACCTGCTGGTAACCAGTCAGTACGAAAGCCGTTTTATTGTTAATGGAATTGCGTATTTTTTTCCTATGTTAAAAATGAGCAAATCATCAATAATAGAACCTGGGAATGAACTCGGCGTAAATGAAATAGCATATACCAATACAATCAGTGTTCTGGACGCTGAAAACCGACGCATATTACCAAAAACCACAGTAGTAAAAGAACAGGATCTGTTCAACAAAACTAGTATCACTACAACAAATACGGTGAATGATGATGGAAATATTATCCAATCATTTGTAAAATATGAACAAGAAGAGGAGGATGATCTTATATACACAGTTAAAACCGTTAAAACGGATTATAACAATTATATAGATGCTATTACAATTACAGGAGATTTTAATACTGTACCAAATAAACCAACTGAGCTTGTCGTAACAAAAACTCACAAAGACGATGAAAATAATCTAAATGAGAGTATCCGGGAAGTAACCTATGAGTATTATGCAAATGGAGCCATTAAAAAAGAGATCAGCGATCCTGGTAAAGTTAAGGCTGTTACTACAGATTATCAATACTATACTGCAGGTCCCCTTCAGGGTATATCACAAAACACACCAGGTGAGCAAGAAAGACACAAAAGCTACGGATATGATTCCTATTATAGGTACCTGACATCAGAAACAGATGCTTCAGGAAATTCAATCAGTAAAACATATGATCCAAAAACAGGTCTTGTCCTCACAACAACTGATATTCAAGGTAATACCACAGGTTATTCCTATGATGGTTTTGGAAACCTGATAATGACATTAATGCCGGATTTTCAGACGATTAATAGCGCAATCAATTGGTGCAAACAAGACATACCAGATTTAAGTAATGAAGTATATTATAAAGAAATTACCTGCGAAGGCAAGGCTCCAGTATTTACATATTACGATCGGTTCGGGAGAGAGGTGAGAGTGGTTACCAAAAGCCTATCCGGGCAAAATATAAACGTAGATAAGGTATACAATAATATTGGGCAGGTTACAAAAACATCCCGACCATATTTTGAAGGAGGATCAGCAAAGTGGACAATTTATGAATATGATGGATATGGCAGACCAACATTGGAAAATTATAATGAAGGGACACTTGTTCTGGAACATGAATATATGCCTCGTAGGGTTAAAGCAATAAATAGAAGTGTTACGCCTAATCAGTGGTCAGAGAAAACAACCGATGCCGCAGGAAATATTACTAAAGCAGAAGACTTGGGAGGGGTTGTAAATTATACTTATTCTGCAAACGGGTTGGTTCACCAGGTTAGTGCACCGGGAAGCACAATTACCACTACATATGACGATTACTACCGGCAGCAGACTTTACAAGACCCCGATGCAGGAACAAATACTTATGAATACAATGGTTTTGGTGAACTGATATATCAGAAAGATGCCAATCAGATTGAATATTCCATGACTTATGATGAATTGGGAAGGATAGCAACCAAAACCGGGGCTGAAGGCATTACCTCATACGAATATATTACTGAAGGTAATGGTATAGGAGAATTGGCTATGGTAACAGGTCCCAACAACATAACAGATGCGTATTATTATGATCAATACGGAAGAATATTATCAAAAACAAGTACTATTGAAAGTGGACAGGTTCTCACTTCGGGATATGAATACGATGATTATGGCAGATTAGCCCGGATAATGTATCCTGCAGATTTTTCCGTTGAGCAAGTTTATAATCAGTTTGGCTATCTTATAGAAGTGCGCCGGGGAGATACAGATGCATTAATTTGGAAAGCAGGTAGTCAGAATGAAGCCGGACAGTGGTCCAATTATACATTGGGTAATAACCTCCTTAGTACAGCTTATGCTTATGATGTTTATAATAATATTACATCATTAACAACGCAAAAGGTATCCGGGGGCACCTATTTACAAAATCTTGAATATGAGTTTAACGGAGCTACCGGGAATCTTAACTGGCGAAAAGATAAACTGCACTTAAACGGGACTGTTCCGTACATTGAGGAATTTGGATATGATAACCTAAACAGGCTTACCTGGGCAAAAGTAAATGGTTCCAATCAGCTAAATGTTGCATATAACAATGATATTTCGGGTATTATTTCGGCTAAGGACAGCATTGGAACTTATTTGTATGAAAGCATACACCCCCATTTGGTCACCAAAATTGCAGATGCTCCCGGTAGCTTAATCATGAAGGATCACGAAATCACGTATACACCCTTTAATAAGGTATACACAATAAATCAGAACAGCAGCGAGGATCTGGTAACGCTAACATATGGTCCTGATTTACAACGCCGGAAAATGGTACATGAAAAAAATGGAATCAATGTCTTAACCAGGTATTACGATCAGGGCTATGAGAAAGAGATTACCAATGGTGTTATGCGGCATATTTGTTACATTCATGGTGGTGACGGGCTAGCGGCCATTATGGCCATAGATGGTTCAGGAAATAAAACAATGTATTATATTTTAAAGGATCATCTTGGATCATTTAATGTGATAGCAAATGAATCCGGAACAATAGCCACATTCAATGGAGTTCCACAGGAGTATAGCTTTGATCCCTGGGGAAGGAGACGTAATCCAAATGATTGGAGCTATGACAATGTTCCTACAGCTTTTTTATTCGACAGGGGATTTACCGGACATGAACACATGGATGTGTTCGGTCTGATCAATATGAATGGCCGCGTTTATGACCCTGTTCTGGGAGTATTCTTAAGTCCGGACAATTATGTTCAAGCCCCGGATTTTTCGCAGAATTTTAACAGGTATGGATATTGTTTTAACAACCCACTGGTTTATACCGATCCGGATGGGGAAATAGCATGGTTTATACCGGTAATCATTGGAGCAGTAATTGGTGCTTCATCCGGTGCGGTAATGGCAGACCTTGAGGGAGCTCATGGCTTTTGGGAATGGGCTAGCTATGTAGGAGGAGGAGCAATTGCTGGGGCAGGCTTAGGGTTAGGTTTTTCATCAGGCTTATCTGCATTAGGAGGGAATGTAACAGGAATGGCGGGATATGGGTCAAATTTAGCTTTAGATATTACAACTAATTCATTGCTTACAGCAAATATTGGAATGGTATCTAGTGCTTTACAGGGTAGGAACTTAGATGGGGTGTTTAAAAGCGGGTTGGTGGGTCTTGCAGCAGGAGGACTTGGCGCTTGGTCAACAAGCTTAATAGGGGGGTCTTCAATAAGTGCTAATTTTTTTCAAGAGGAAATAAATACTTTTGGGCAAATTGTCACAGGTGCAACTTATGGCTTTGGAGACAGATTTTTTAGAGGTCATGAAATGGGCTATCGAGGTGGAAGACTATGGGGGACAGCTTTTCTTGGTATGCTTGAAGGAGGTCTCTCCGGTTATTATGGAGGAAAGTTGGGAGAAGAAGTATCATTTTCTGGACAGAGTATTATAGCTAATTCAATTGCATCCATACCCGGGTTAGGTTTTAGTATTACTAAATATCTGGGTTATGGTTTAGCCGCGTATGGCGGTGTCGCGGCTGGTATATTGTCTGGGGAAGGAGTTGCCTCATTGTTTGCAGGAAAAACGCTTAGGGCTTTAACAGGTGGTATTACAGGTGCAACTGTTGGAATAGGTTCTTTTTCCTTGTATCCACTAACATTGAATTATATTAAAAAGCATTCTGAATTTTATCCTACAGTATTAACCATAGACCAAATAATAAAATCATTTTTTAAATCGTTTTCAGAATAATTTACAAATCATGAAAAGGATAGCCACATTTTTATTTATTATTATTAGCTCAGCAAATTTGTTTGGCCAGAATGACGGGTCGGTCTTGCATATCTATAGAGATGGCGATCTTTATTCTGGAAATAAAATTGCCAAATTATTTCTTAATAATACACTGTGTATCGGACTTAAAGAAAAGAATTATGATACTTTGCATATTAAACCAGGCTGCTATGATTTATTCGTAAATAAAAATAAAGAAAAACTCAATAAATGTTTTGAACCAAATATAAACTACTATTATAAAATTGAGTATGATTATATTTTCTTGTTCGGGAGGTTTAAAATAATAGAAGTAACAGAAGAATTTGCTAAACAGGAGATAGAAAAGAAAAATATTATTATAAAAAGTTTGAAAAAATAGAACTTTGTTATTGTTCAGGATAGACAATCATTCTTAGTTGTGATTTGTTATCCCTCTTTCACCTGAATAGGTAAGACTTTTTACATAGTTTAGTTCAGGCAATTTCTAATACCAGAACCGAGTTGTGACTGACTACTGCCACAGCAGTTGCTGCCACCGACAGGATGATTAAGCAAAATGTACTGGGAGGATTTCAGTGCAAGTAATTCCCGATCTTTGATGCATCGGGGAAACTGGCACGTGGTCTTGTTTTAAGCCCTGTTGCGGCACAAAAAATTGAGATGTTCTGGGAAACAATACCGGCATCCGGATTTTCCCAGCCCAGCTTTAGCGAATCAACTTGTGTAGGGGTCATTGCCGGTGGAGCCGGTGATCCGGCGACGGCATCAGAAGCTGCAGGCGCCGGCGAAGGAGCCGGAGGCCGGCTACCGGGACCACGAAAGTGCGAAATATCGGAGATCAGGACCAGCGTTACCGGAGCTTCGGTTTTACCTGCCAGTTCGCGGAAATCACCTGCTTTGATCGGGTTCAAAACCTGGTGGTTGGCATTGTACAGGTATATGCCTTCTGGATTAAAAACATATATATCAATGTCTTGTGCGTTTTGGGCCGATGAGGCTGTTCTTTTGCCATCGGACCGGTTTACCCCATTGGCGGCCCAAAGCAAATCTGAAAGATCCTGGAAGGACAATGGCTTGGAAGACCATTCACGTACGGAGGCTTTTACGGATAATGTTTCCATGACAGGCAGGCCCCTGGTTTTGTCGGGAGACGCCAGTTCAATGGGTTTAAATTCCTGAGCCAGTGCCGAAATAACATAACCCAGTATGAAAAATATGATCATGATTTTTTCATGGCATATATGGATTTAGCGGTTTGCAATCATTTAGTCTTATGTCGTTTGCAGATCAGTATGTTATTTAAGTTGATTCTCTTCGCCAGCAATGGCCTGCCGAAATGATATGCAGGCAAGGCCGGCATCATTCCCTGTTCGAATAAATCCACACCTGCATCAGCGCGCGGCCGTCGTGGTAACACCCTTTCCAGGCATGGGCCTTGCGTTGGCGGATGGTGGCGGGACTTTTATCGAGGCCGCTGTTGTACCAGCCACCCTGTTGCGGATCAATGAGTTCTTTGTTGATATAGTACCAAATATCGGCAAAAGCTTCCTGATAAACCGGTTCATCGGGGTACAGTCCGGCAAA
>JAFGOZ010000482.1 GCA_016926235.1 Bacteroidales bacterium
CTTTCCTTTGCCGGAATTTTGTAATCACTCATAAGTTAATCTCCTTTTTGTTTTTAAAAAGTGTCAACTTATTTCAGGAAAAGACATCTCATAATATTACCGGCAACGTTTGGCGGTATGAAACGTTGGGGAGTTCGGAGCTATTTTACTATCAAGGT
This sequence comes from Bacteroidales bacterium, assembly GCA_016926235.1. Next base: position 159 of record JAFGOZ010000482.1, read on the forward strand.
ACAACGAACTTTGATGCGAGAATCAATGTTCGAATAACCACCTCACCCCCAATGTTTTATGACCGCGTGTTGGCGGTAGTTAATATTATAGTTTTATCAAGTTAAAGTCATTTTCAGTTAAAATTTAATTGTCAGTCAGAAGTTTTAGAACCTTTTTTTAGAACTAAAAACCATAAAATTATTATAGCAAAGAATACTAAGATAAACACAAATCCCCAATCAGGTCCTTGAAGTATAATATCATCACCAACTGCCTCCATACCGTCTCGAGTTCTAATCCATTGTGTATTTCCTATATGTGTATCTGAAACCGCCTCAAATATTGCAAGTACAAATAATGTAAGACTAATTATTCCTGAAAGAATTCGTTCTAAGATATTATCTGTTTTTTCATTTAGTTGCCAATGATTCCAAATCCAACCTAATAATACCCAGACAAGAAACGGAATAAGTATTAAATATCCAATTCGAATTCCAAGCCATACAGGCCATGATTCATTGATTGGCCCCCATATAAGTAATACAACAAAAACAGTACCTGCTAAATATTTTCTAAAAGCCATAATATATCTACTTTTTCATTTATTTGATATTAGTTTTTGACTGAAATTGTTATGCAAATCCTTTAGGTTTAAATCTTATGAAATTATTATTATTTGTAAAATTATCAAACTCGAATAATGTATAAAATCTGCTTTTGGCTGAATTTTTATACTCTAACAATATCTTTAAATCTTGGAATTCTACAGGAAATTTATCAAGTTTTGGACGTTCAGATGGAATGCTCTCAGTGTATTTTTGATATTCACATTTAAGAACAATATCATCATCAGATGTTTTGATTGGTTTTAAATTATTTAGAGAGTCTATTTTAGTGAACCATATTCCTGATGATTTTCTGTAAATCTTTGGATAGAAAGCTGTCACATCAGAATTGTTTCTAATTATTAATTTGTATTTCCATTTTAATCCCCAAACGTGAATTGCCTTTTCTCCTTCAATGTATCCTTTTGAAAGGTCATTTTTCCAACTCAATCCTTCATTAGAATTTAATCCTCCATCAGGAATAAGTTCAAAAGTTAATTCAGGTCTAATAAAAAACTTTTTTCTTATCCATGGAATTATCGCAATTATAAGAGCCACTATGATAGCAATAATCCCAAGCATAATATTAAAGTCAATATTTTTTTTATCGCTCGGTTCTTCACTTGACTCACTTTTTAAAATTATCGAGTCATCAATCTTTTTAATATCAATCGTATCAGTTATCATAGTATCTGAATAAGTAACTTTTGATTCGACTGTATCAATTGAGTAGCTCTGTAATGAATAAAAAATTAAAATCAATAGTATGCTAATTGTTCTCATGGTTGTCTGTTTTAATTACCGCCAACGTTTGGCGGTATGAAATCGTTGGGGATTGCGGGCTACTTTCCTGTCCAGTTACACCGAACGTAATGCGTGGCAGGAAGCTCGCATAACCACCTAAACCCCAATGTTTTATACCGCGTGTTGTGCAACGTTTTTATATCATTAGTTTCTTTATTTGTTCTTCTAAATCAATGTACTTAGCTTTTAATTCGTCATCCATTATGTCAGGATTCATATCGTCTTTAGCCATTTTGAATACAGCTAAACTAAAAATCTGTGATAATTTAAATTGATAAAAAGTATTAGCAATATATTCAATGTCCTTATAAAAATCGTCATGACTAATTCTAATTTTCTCATCCTCTGGCAAATGCTCTAAATATTTGTATTTAGGTTCTTTTTTAGGAAAACCATCATAATGCTTTACACAATTACAAATCCAGTTAATTTTATGAAGCGAAATATCAGAATACCAGTCATTAAATTTGAAATTATAGTTTTTCTCAAAGAATTTCTCAATTGAATCTTTACCTTGCTTTCCATCATTGAACATTAGGTTAGCTTCTTTAAGCAAATCTTTAACGTAATTCTCGACCTTATGAAATAATCCTACATATCCTAAACGAATTGTATCATAATAATTTTCTTTTAGTTGTGATTCACTTATGTTTAGAATCTTTTTGTAAAACGAAGTCTTTAACTCTTTTTTAGTATCTACTAAAGCTTTGTTGGTCGATGGTATGAAATAACGTTGATATAAAGTTTTATAATCTTGAATGTCGGAAAAACGAGTAATAATAAAATTGAAAAGCCGATTTGCATCAGCATCAGTTTGGGTTAAATCGAAATTTGGTATTTTGGAAAACTCATTAGCCAAATTCGCTATTAACTGGTCAATCTTATTTTGTTTTCCTTTTTTCATAATTCATCTGCAAACTTATCTTCAGATACAAGACCATTATAAAAATCATCAAATGAATCAGCGATATGAATATCCTCTCCACATTCACAATCAATCCACCTAACTGAAGGTATAACGCTCAGTCGATAATCAAGAGTAATCCACCAATGACCATCTCCAGTCAATAAAACTTGTTTTTCAGGCAATCCCCATTCTTGAATCATATAGTCGGATTGCATAATATTATGTGCAGAATCCGATTCTTTGTCCAAAACAATCCCGAACAATTCAGTCAATGGCACATGATTATCCGCCCATGTAGTCTTTATTGTCATTGGGAAGGCAAATCCTTTTGTGTATCCACCGTTTTGAATTTTAAGCAAATCAAGAAAAGAATCAGGTAGTTTTACTCCTAATTCGGATTCCGCTAGTTCAATCATTTTTTCAGTCAAAGGGGGATTATCGTAATAATTTGAATCCCAAAAATCAGTCATGTTTATTGTCATGTTCGGGGGTTGTTAAATGTTGCACAACGTGCTACTGTAAATTTTCGGGCGGGCTTTAATCGCAGTTAACCATCGAGCCGTTGAAGCTTAATTTACAGACATTTGGTGTCAGTTTGTACTTCACCCCCGCCTGAAATTTGACAGTTTGTTGTGTGCCGTAGTTTATTCATTATCAATCGTTTTGCTATATAAAATCAATGAATTTACATAGTCAGAATCAAATTCAATTGTCCTTATACTTTTGAGTTTATATTTTTCAGTCTCCCCCCATTTTGCCTTTGCATCAATCTCTAGTATTATAAGGTCTTCCTTAGTTATCTTCACAAGTCGACCAATAAAACACACCGTATCATCCTTTTTCTCAATCTTAAATGCTCCAAATCTATCCGATACTAGTTGAAGGGTCTCGGATAAGTCAGTTATTGGAAAAATATCCTTGTCTGTTGGTACTAGATTTTTTGCTTTCAATACTTTTTCTCGAAATTTTTCATAATCGTCTCTTTTATATTTGAGAATCTTATCTGTCTTTAAAATCAAGTATCCGTCAATTACATAATCAACAGGGTTGTATTTAATCAGTGTCCAATCGTTATTAAAATTAATAAGGTATCCAGATATTATATCTTTTCTATCTCGATATTTAAATGAAACAAATTTTCCTTTTAAATCTTTCATATCTCAATATTGTAGTAGTCATTTTGCCTCTGTAATTGTTCTTTTTTCTATTTTGTCTTTTAAACTATTAAGTTCATTAATAAGTTGTTCATTTATCACTTTTTCATGATTTTGCAATCCATGAACAATTTCATTTCTGGTTTTTCGAATATAATCAAGTCTATCCAATTCAGATTCAGATATTATTTTGTTCTTATTTAAGAATCGAATAGCATCAAGTGGCATTCTTATCTTTTCATTATCATCCAGTACAAAGGACATATCCTTAGCCATCCTTTCAAAATGTATCCAAGAATTCATGAATTTACCGAGCAAATCTGTTTTATCATCTTTGTCCTCAATAAGTTTAAATCCAAAAAGATTTAGAAATAAAAGATTTGCAATCTCTGCGTAAACTTCAGCATTTGTCCTCTCTACAGTTAATCCATTGCCTTGATGGTATAACTCATTCCTTAATCTATGAAACCATTCTATTTCACCCAAATCAATCCCTTTTATTTTATCCGAAGCGTATTCTTCGATGCCATCCAATAATTTTGGAAAACTTTCACACATCTCAGAATAGTCCTTCCGGGAAATTTGAATTGCAGTAATCCTTTTAGGAAGTCCAAGAAAAGTCTTCATCATCAACTCCACAGAATTGTCAATGCAAATCATTGCTATCCTTCGATTGGAATCAGTATCCTTTTGAAGAAGTTTTAATCCGTGTCTTAATAATTCACCTGGTCCAGATGCCCATGGCGAATTTGCTTTGACCGCGTGTTAGGGTTAGGTGGTTAACCCAACATTAATTTAATTTGATTTATGAATTCTATCATCTCCTTGTGCATAGCTTCAACCTCTTCTTTTTCAAATTTAACGAAGGCATCATAGTCTCCTTTTGTCCGATTTTGATATGCATTTCTTAGAATCTTACCGAATTTAACATCAATTTGTCCGGTTGAAATAAACTCCTTATTAAACCAACCAATCAGTTGAGCATGTTTGGAAGTCTCGAATTGATGTTTTAATGCCAGAGCTGTCACAGCATAATACAACCCATAATATATCCGGTTAACTGCAACAATCAGCCTATCTGATTCAATAAGGAATCTTGAAAGATCAATTGTTTCTTTTGCCTGTTCGAATCGATAGGCAATCAAAGTATCTCTATCGCTGTCACTTATCATGCGTGATAACCCTGATTTAAAGCATTTACAAAAATGGGTTGTTTTCCTCTTGGAGAATCTAACTCGATCTCACTGAGAATATGTGTATCGGTAAGAATCCCGTATTTTAGATCAATCTCGTAGCAGACATCTGAGATTTGTCTTTCTAATCTCCAGTCAGATTTATCCTTTACAAGAATCAAAATATCATAATCCGAATCTCCTTTTGATTTATCTGTCATTTGAGAGCCAAATAATACAACATCCTTCAGGTTATCATGAAGCATATTGGACAAACTGTACTTTAAATCAGTTAATATTTGAATCTTATCGTCTGTCATGTCCTGTTGGTTACTTTTCCCAAAGATAATAAATCCTATAAAGTATTTATCATCAAGGTATAATCTCACTTTGTTTCCCACACCAGATAACGCCTGACTTTTACTAAAATAGGTTTACACTTTTCGTGTTAAAAATATTCATATTTATTATCTAAAAACTTTGTTCGAAAATCATTTTTA
>JAFGOZ010000483.1 GCA_016926235.1 Bacteroidales bacterium
AAACCTGCTTATCGGTGAGTCCTCTTTGATTAAAAGGGCTCAAGCCCTGGGTAATCAAGAAAAAACATATTCACGGAACCCCGGCCTGAAGGCCGGGGCTAGTGAAATACTCCGGTCAAACAGAAAGATCTTATATTATAAAGCTAAAATACTTTAAACTAGATCTGAGGTACGCATTATTATGAAGAACCATAAATATAAGCATATCTGTATATTTATAATTTTCCATATATGCCAAAATATGACATTTACCAATCATAAAATCATTTTAATCACCTAAATATGAATTTTCGTCAAAAATTAATTTTTCTTTTAATGTAATTTTTATATAATTGTTATTAATATTTATGTGCAGATTGATACATAGTATTGCGTTATTCTGAAAGTTTTTTTGTGAGTGGTTTATTGGAAAGAAGAAGTAGTATTAGAGTTTAATGCAATCCGTACGTTGGGTTTTTGTTACAGGAATTTCAAGTTATCTGATCTGATTTCAAGCGGATGCCGAAAAGCTTTAACAGAGTAGGCCTTATTCTAATACGTTAGTGTATGAAACAATTAAGTTTTGAACAAATGGAATTAATTGAAGGCGGTGCAAAACACACCTTAAAGGAACATTTAATCTGTGTAACATGGGGAATTCTTGCCGAACCCCTTGGTCCATTGGGTGTTGCCGCAGCTATGATTGCCTGTTATGCGTCGTTTGATTAAACTCTGAAAAACGGATACCAGCTGATTGCCTGGTATCCGCTCTTTAAACAAAGACTAAAATCCGAAAATAAGAAAACTCAATATAATGAGACCATTATGTATCTATTATTTATAAAACATCAACTGAATTATTTAATTAGAATTCAAATATTTCGTACTAGTCTTTTTTTTAAACTTATAGCTGTTTTCTCAATTCTTTATTTGTTCCTAACGTTATTATTTTTAGGCATTAACTTTAATGATTTGATCAATAAGTTATTACCAAATACTGATCCGGTTGCAATCATTAATAATTTCCTGATCTATTACTTGTCGGTAAATATATTTATTCAATATTATCTGCATAAGGAAATCAATATCAAATTCAGTGCTTACTTATCCCTTCCTATAAATAGGCTTAAACTAATAATCTATTATCTGATACATTCACCCTTTAGCGTATTAAATTTCTCACTTCTTCTTTTTATTATTCCATTCTCAATAATAAATATTCTGCCTGTATTTGGGACGTTAACTTTTATTCTCTATCTGTCCTCGATTATATTTCTATTGATTATAACCAGCTATTTCGTTATGCTTCTAAAAGGTCTCACCCACTACTCGATATATTTTGGCATAGTACCATGGATTAGTCTTATTATTCCAATTCTTCTAAAGACTGTATTTAATATATCGCTTGGAAATTTAACCACAAAATGCTTTTCAAGAATAGTTCAAGGTCAGATTAACTTTCCATCTCTTTTGTTTTTCCTTATCCTGGTTTTATTTCTGCTAAATATTTCTCTGATTAAAAGAACATTTTATCAAACTCATGATGATATTCAGTCCTCATTTGGCGATGTTGGAAATCCAAAGATCCTATTTTCAAATAAAAGTCAAAGTATTTATAGTGTTTTAGCTCAAAGGTTGATTTTAAGGAACAGAAGATTGCAGTTCGTTATGCTGACATCAGTGTGCTTTATTATATTGTTTTATTATATCTTCCTTCATAAACAACTTGATTTTTGCTTTTTATTTGTAATGTGTGTTCTTCTTAATGGCATATTTGGCTATATGTTAGGTCAATATTTATTCTCATGGGAAAGCAGTTTTTTTGATTTTCTTTCCGTTACAAATTTCCACATAGTTAAATATCTAATTGCTAATTACTTACTTTATGTAAAAAGCAGTTTTTTTGTATTAATAATATTATTGACTTTAGTTTTACAAAAGAAGATGGAATTGCACCTTCTATTAACTTCATTTCTTTTTAATTGTGGTATAGGATATTTTATCGTTCTATTTATGGCAACTTTTAACAAGACAAGAATTGAGCTTAATAGCACCCCGCTATTTGATACAAGAAATTACAATTCTGCACAGATTTTGACTTTGGTACTTACATTAGTAGTCCCGTATCTAATCCTCCTTGTTTTGACTTCTTTCCTTTCACAAAATGTTAGTCTTGCAATTATCGACATTATTAGTTTTCTCTCTCTGCTTTACTATAAAAAATGGTTTAAAAGGATCTCCCAGCATTTAATTTATCGAAAGTATATAAACCTTGAAGGATATAGAAAATGATAAGAATCGATGACCTGATTAAAAAGTTTGGCCCCCTTACAGCTGTTAATATTAAGGAACTCTTAATAAATCAAAGCGAAATTATTGGGATTGTTGGGAACAATGGCGCCGGTAAAACAACCTTGCTCCGTCTGTTGCTTGATCTGTTGAAACCGGAAAAAGGAAGTGTCTTGTCTAAAGGAAAAGCTGTATATAAATCGGAACACTGGAAAAAATATACGGGTTCCTATATCGACACCCATTTTCTGATTGAATTCCTGAAGCCCGAAGAATATTTTGAATTCATTGCAAAACTTTATGGTGTCTCTGCAGGGTTGTTAGAGAGCAAACTGGAAGCTTTAAGTCAATTCATGAACGGTGAAATAATGGGTAAGAAAAAATTGATAAGGCAATTGTCATCTGGAAATCAACATAAGGTTGGCATTATTGGCGCCCTGATTTCTGATCCCGAGGTACTGATCCTGGATGAACCTTTTAATTTTCTCGATCCGGGTTCGCAAATTATCCTCAAAGAAACGATCAAAAACTTAAACTCAAACAATGAAATTACTGCCATCATATCCAGTCATAACTTGAATCATATCACAGATCTGAGTACCCGCATCCTGCTGATGGAAAAAGGTGAAATAATCAGGGACATCCCAAATACCAAAAATAGCATGCAGGAAATTGAAATCTATTTTTCTGCTCAATACAATTAACAAATAAGCATGAATGGTTACTTTGTACGTTTATCTAAAAAACTGTTAGGCTTTAACAAAACGTTGTTCTTCTTTATCCTGGTTGCTGTAAATACCGGTGTTTTTGTGGCCAATAATCAGTTCGTCCTTACCCGGGAGCTCTACCATAATACTTATATTGAGAGACTAGGGGCTGAAAGGATTGATATGATTTTTGAAGAGGGTCGGAAATGGCAACTTCTGTCTGCTTTCTTCATTCCCCTGGTGCTTTTGATAAAAATATCCTTCACATCCGTATGTCTCTTCACAGGGCTAAATTTTAAGGGAATATTTGCATCCTACAATGAAATCTTCAATATTGCTTTGAAAGCTGAGTCGGTTTTCTGTTTGGCAAATGTTGTGAAAGTCGCAGTTTTACTGTTCCTAAAGAGAACTGAGGTGTTTGAAGACCTTAACTACTATCCTCTTTCTTTAATTAACCTGACAGGTACTGCAGGAATCTATAAATGGCTGGTCTATGCCCTGCAGACTTTAAACCTTTTTGAACTGTTTTATTGGTTATTACTAGCCAAGGGACTTGAAGTAAGTCTATCAAGAGATTATGGTTCCATGCTCCTGTTGGTATTAAGCACTTATGTTATTGGTTTGGTTTTATGGATAATGGTGGTCATGCTTTTGGTAATGAATATTTCCTGAATTGATGAGAACTGCTTTAAAAATTGTTATCATTCTGGTTGTAACATCCATGTTGGCTTTTCTATCCCTGCAACTTGTGATTATGTGGAATAAGAAAAGAACCCAGGAAAGCAACATGGTGTATTTACCAACCTGCAGGTTTTTCGATATCAACAATGAAGCAGTGTATCTTAATAGCTTGAATGATAAGCCAATCATGCTGATTGTTTTTGATCCGGATTGTGAACATTGCCTGTATGAGGTGCGGGAAATAAAAAAACACATGATTGATCTTATCAAGGCCAGGCTAATCATGATATCTACCGCACATGAACCTGACATCAAGCGGTTTATAATGAACGAAGGTTTGGATACGATCCCTGAAATAATCGCACTACGTTGTGATCCCGGTGTTTTTAATGAAACATTTGGAAATACGCCGGTTCCAAGCGTTTTTATCTACAATAGGGATAAGAAGCTCCAAAGTGTTTTTAAGGGAGAAGTAAATATAGTAGTCCTGATTAATGTATTGAATAAAAGCCTGGAAGAGTGAGCCGTTTAGAAATCAAAAGGATAAGAAAATCATTTGTAAAACAGCTTGATCAATCGGACTGCGGTGTGGCTTGTTTGTCAAGCATTATCAGGTATTTCGGCGGAATGGCAAATATGGAAAACCTGCGTGAAACCAGTGGTACTTCAAAACAGGGAACAACATTGCTGGGATTATACAAAGCAGCGGAAAAACATGGTTTTATACCTGAAGGTCTGGAAGGAGACATTAATTCACTGAAAGAGATCCACGAACTGTCCATATTGCATATAAATACCGATAACCAGCAACTTCATTATATAGTCTGCTATGGATTTGATGGTAAGTGCTTCATTATTGGCGATCCTGCAAAAAAAGTCTACAAATGCCTTCCTGAAAAACTTGAGGAATTGTGGGAATCCAGGTGCCTGCTTTTGTTAACGCCTGACAGAAGCTTTAAGCAAAGCTTACCTGGCTCAAATCCAAAGCGTCGCTGGTTCATTGATCTTCTCACCGGAGATTTCCCCATATTGAGCATAATAGGTGTTCTTGGACTGGTAATCTCTTTTCTGGGTCTTGCCCTCACCGTTTTTACACAGCAATTGATCGACAAAATCCTTCCTGCTGCTGATAAACCCAAACTTATTTCGGGGATTGCCCTTGTTAGTTTATTGCTTCTTGTCCGTGGCTTTATAACTTTTGTCCGTGGGAATCTTTCCAATATACAAAACCGGGATTTTAACAATCGGCTCATTGCAGGCTTTTATGGCAGTTTGCTGTATCTTTCCAAGTCCTTTTTCAACAATCGTAAAACCGGTGAATTGGTAGCCCGTATGGAGGATACTGCTCGAATACAAATGGCGATTGCCTATGTTTTTAATGATGTTTTTAATGAAGCTATTCTTGTTATTATTTCCCTGTGCCTGGTTTTTTATTATTCCGTCACTGTTGGTATAGTAATGGTTTCCATTATTCCGATTTATTTTCTGGTAGCATTCCTGCTTGATATTAAGATCAGAAATGATCAATATGCTGTTATGGCCGCCAATGCAAGAAAAACCGGCAACTATATCAATACCATCCAGGGGATTGATGCAATTAAAGTAAACAACAGAGAAATGCAATTTTCCTTGTTGAATAAAAAAATTTATGGCGCATTTCAGGATAAGCTTTTCGCCTTGGGTAATCTCGGCATAACCATTCAGTTGTTCATGGATATAATTTCTATTGGACTGATCATTGTCATCGTTACAGTCAGTTCCTTAATGATACTTGATCAACGCCTCACTATCGGTGAGTTAACTGCAATTATTTCCATTTCTGCAAGTATTCTTCCTGCAGTAAGCAGTATTGCCTTTTTCAATATCCGGCTAAATGGGGCAAAAGTCGCCTTTGACAGGATGTATGAGTTTACCGGGATTACACGTGAACATAACCATGAAGTAAAAATCGACATTGCTGAAAATCTCAGTTTCCAGGAACTCTCTGTGAATCATATTTATTTTGGCTTCCCTGGTCGAAAACTGATCATTAAAGATTATTCCCTGATCATAAGAAAATCTGAAATAACCGTATTACTGGGTGAAAGTGGCTGTGGTAAAACTACTTTTCTGAATGTTTTGCAAAAGTTATACCTGCCCGAAAGAGGTACCATCCATTTCAATGGAATTCCTTTAGCCAATATTGAAACCAGTCAATGGCGTAATATTATCGGAGTTGTTCCGCAAGAAATATGTCTGTTTAACGGCACTTTACTGGATAACATAGGTTTGGCTGCATCACAGGAAGATTATCAAAACATCTATTCCTTCTGTATCGGATATGGCTTTGATCCCTATTTTAAAAACTTTCCCTACTCTTATGCAACCATGCTGGGTGAAGAGGGTATTAACCTTTCCGGAGGGCAAAAGCAATTAATTGCCATGGCAAGAGCCCTATATAGAAAACCGAAACTTCTGCTGCTTGATGAACCTACATCCGCTATGGACAAAAACACTGAAAACTTCGTTATTCATCTCATTCAATCTTTAAGGGAAGAGATAGGAATCTTAATTATCACCCATAGAAACCATCTGGCCAGGTTAGGAGATCGTATTTATGTCATGGAAAATGGTTCTGTTGCCCTTCGGGGCTGAATTAACATCCATGTAATCCACCCCCTGCCCCCGCCGGCGGGGGACACATTTTCCCCAAATCTGCGATAACCCGCCTGCCGGCGAGGCAGGCACTTCCGTGGTACATTTTTTCTGGTTCATCCTAATAATGCGCAGATAACCTAATTTCAGTAAATCAAGTGACGTAGCCCCCTTCGGGG
>JAFGOZ010000484.1 GCA_016926235.1 Bacteroidales bacterium
CCCCGAAGGGGGCTACGTCACTTGATTTACTGAAATTAGGTTATCTGCGCATTATTAGGATGAACCAGAAAAAATGTACCACGGAAGGGCCCTCCGGGCAAGGGATGTCAACCCTTCAGACTATCCCGCTGCTTCTTCGTCAACCCCGCCACCACCAGCCCATACGAATCCACAATCCATTCCCGGATGAGGGTATCGGGGATGGAGCCGTTGAGTTGAATGGTATTCCAGTGCTTTTTGCTCATGTGATAGCCCGGGGTGACGGAAGGATATTGCTCCCGCAGGACAATGGCCTTTTCGGGATCGCATTTAAGGCTGAGAGTCCTGTCTTCCAGGCTGGTGAGGGCAAACATCTTGCCCATTACCTTGAATACCAAAGCATCATCGTCAAATGGGAAGCTTTCCGTGACGGCTTTCAGGGACAGGCAGAATTCGCGGAGGGTTTCGGGGGACATGGGGGGAGGTTGTAATTGTTGTAATTGTTGTAAGAGTTGTAAAGGTTGTGGGTTGTAGGTTGTAGGTTGTGAGGATGGCTTTACCAGAGATCAACGGTTAACAGCCCTTTGCTTATTGTTGCAATCTCGTCAAACTCATATCCGTTAATATAAGCAGTATTATCATAATATTCTTTTCTGTATTCAATAATATCAAGATAATTAAGGATATTATTACCTGAAACAACAAAAGATAAGTGATTATCCAATGGAACGTTCAAGCATTTTATGCGTCTTTCAATTTCCCTGTTGTTATTCCATCCCGGTTGATTTTCACTCTCATTATCTGTAAAATCAATACTCACTAATAAATGCGTTTCCGGATCGATAATCACTTCAATCGCACCCCAATAGCGCATATAACCTTCAGTATAATCCCATGCGGCAGTATACGTGCTTTCATTAACAGAATGAAGTTCCCCGCCGGTTCTCACATCACTTGAAAAGGTGTATTGTACATTATTTATAAAACGGCTCCCATCGTCCCATTTATAGTATACGTTTACACTGCTAAGCCAGATCGAACATCCGGTAATGTCTAATTGTTCAATCTCTTTCCGCTCCACATCCAGTTTAAGTGTTGAATAATGGTAACTTTCTTCATCCGGCGCACAATAGCAGTTCACCACCATGGCCAGCAGGTCACGGCCTTCATCTTTCATCTGCTTGAGATTCGAAATACTGATTTCATGGCCCTCCTGGATTAAATTTATTTCCTTTGTGCGGCTAAGATAGCTAAAAACCAGTAGTTTATAGTCTGAAGCGGTAAGATCTTCACTGTTGACCTTCAAGGTTACTGTCGAAGATTCCTTTATGAGGTCATCATCGGTGTCGAAGTAAAAAATCTTGGCCGACAAATCACTGTAATTATCTGCATAGCTGGCCTTTCCCTGACTTGTCAGATAGGATGGGAAGTACTTTTTAAAGGTAATATGTGTATTCTGGAGGATCAATTTGTCAATGCTCTCACCCGAAAGATCATAAATGTTGCCCTCCAGGTAGCTTCGGAAGTAATCCGGTAACCAAAGATCAACAGGTTTTTGAATAGTTTCACAAATACGTTGCAGGGTGGATCCACCCCACACCAATCGCAACAAATCAATACTGGAAAGTACACCATTTCCATAATTGTCAAGAAGATATTCAATAAAGTACTCTGAGTCATACCATTCATTAAGACCAAGAAAAGAATTATCATTGTGTCTTTCAGGAGGAATCGTATCGAGGCATTGATATAGCAACCAGCGGCCTATATTACTGTCAAACCAGCCATATTTACAACGGCTATTCATCATATGCATATACTCTGTAAAATACAAGAATATATTTAAAGGGGCCTCTTGCCTAATCTTAAGTTCGTTATCCGGAAAGTAATCCAGAAAAAAGACACAAAAAGTGTTTTTCCTAAACTGCAGATTCCTCCTTTCTTCCTGACTATGGCAATGAAAAAAGTCAAAATTCCTGGGGAATTGCAGTCCTTCAAATTTAGTGGCGTTAAATCCCAGGGAGTAGAGCAATTGATAGAAGTCCTCAAAAAAAGTAAAATATTTTTGAACAACCGAATGGTCCAGTGTAACCGGATATCTTATTGTAATGTTGGAAGAAGGGGATTCAAAGGTGCGGTATTTGGTTAATGCCATAAAAATATCGTAAAAAGCATCATCGTCTGCCTTATCCTGCAAACCGGCATTGTCTTTGCTGCTTTTCAGGTCATTCGGATCAATGCTTCGCTTAAAATACCCGGTGAGATAACCCGAAGATTCCTGGCAATCCATCAGATCATAACCAAAAAATGTTGAATCTACCAGTACATCATAAGCGTGCCCGCCATGACAGATGTAGGTATCATCAGTAAGTGGGCCGCTGTATTTCAGTTTAATAAGCAGTGAATCCTTTAAATCAGCCGGAAGCCCTTTAATCTTATACAATTGCGTAACAGCAGGACTACTTAATTCCAGGCCAGCGTCGGACACAAAAACCTCGAGTTTGCAATCGGATGTGAACGCGCCCGGCGGTACGATAAGTGTCAGACTGTCCATTTCAAGCGACCCGCCGCCAATTCCAATCGTTTGCGTGAGGATGGGCTTCCCGTTGGGGTTATTATCAGGCGGAAGAAACGCATCTTCATCTTTCTGGCAACCTGAGAAAAGAACAGACATGGCACAAATCAGTAAATAAAGGCGTATGCGCCTTTGCTGGTGAGCAGGAATTGTATTCATGGCAAATCCTGAATTAATGATTTCCTGGAAATAATAAAAATGCTGACAATGTGCATTATAAGTTATAAAATTCAGGAATCAATGTCAATAGTTTTGGCTTCTTTTTGATGAATAGTCTAAAACTAAAAACCAAAAGTGCGCTTTAGGCATCCCTATGGGAAGAAGTGAATAATGAAATGGGATATTTACATTTTACTCAATACGCTGAGTAAAATACTCAAAATCATGAAATTTTCCAAGAAGAAATAATTTCTCGCGGATTTTCGCAGATGAGTACGCAGATTTACGCAGATTGGGAGGCCATGGGGAGGTTGCGGGTTTTGGGAGATATCACAGGTTTTGGGTTTTGGCGTATTGCAGGACTGTTTTTTCAAGATGACGTTTAATCTTATCCCATTTTAAACCAGGATCTTTCACAAGAACAGGCCAGTCCGACAGGTCAACCTCCTCAAAATAGATCAGGCTTTTCAGGATAAAAGTATCATTTTCCTGGTTGTATTTGGTTTTGTAAAATGACAACAAGGCCTCCAGGTTAAAATGTTCCAGAAGATAATAGATGTCAATAAAATCTTTTGAACGCTGACCGCTTGTTGAAACTGCATTGAGTTTCATGGCCGCTATGTCCTGCATGGAAAGCATCACAATACCTGAAATGGTAGCAGGTTCCAGGAGATAAGGGTAACGATGTGACAGGAAATCAACCTTAATGTCGTTTATACTGCCTTTAAGTGTACAAATGTCTGTATATGTCAGTTGATAGGGAAAATCCTGGTGAATGTTTTCAAGAAGCCGGGATGCATCAAATGAGAAATTGGAAAATAGGTCTATGTCAATCGATTTTCTATGGCCAAGATAGATTGCCAGTGCCGTGCCGCCAACCAGATAAAATCCCTGCAAATATTCTTTAGCCTGCAAGGTTTTTATTAGTTCTAGTGTCGGGATATCAATGGCTTCCTGGTGTAACATTTGAAGTCAGTTTTTGATAGATTGAAAAGCTTCGCCATAAAATTCAGTGTCTTTGGATCGATGAAGTTTAGTTTCCGAATTACATCAATAACTTCCGATCTGCCGTAATTACTAATGATGAGGCTTATTTCACCCAATGTACCGTATGTGATAATACGTTCAATGACCAGTCGTTTGTTTGCAGTATCATCTATTGCTGACCGGTCAACATCCCAGAAATAGTGCGGCTTAAGCTGTCCAATTATATGCTGTTTGGGATTCTTTTTCTGCATGGTAAAGCTGTCGTTTCCCAAAGATAAGAAAAAACGGGCACTTATCCCATATCTACAAACAGGTCGTTCCTACGGAACTTGGGAAGATAAATGCTCAGGAAAAATCTCTATATTTATTTCCCAAATCATAAATCATGAAAACACCCTGCCTCCTTGTCTTTGTTGCTCTTATTGCCTTCTGCGGCTGCACCCGCAAACCGGACCGGATCATCGGCGTGAAGATCTACGAATATTCCGGTGACTATGATGCCCTGGCCCAAAAGTGGGAAGAAGCCGGTATCAACACGGCTTTTGTCAGCACCAGCCTTGCAGCCAACGACACTTTCCGGCAGGCATTGCGGAAACATCACATCCCGGTATTTATCATTTTCCCGGTATTTCAGAACCCCGAATTCTTGAAGGAGGACAGCAGCATCTACGCCATCACCGACAAGGGCGAAAAAGCCAGGAATGACTGGGTGGAATTCGTATGTCCCTCCCGCGCTGGCTACCGGAACTCAAAAACGGCGGAACTGGCAGGCCTGGTCAAACGATACGATCCCGACGGCATCAGCATCGATTTCATCCGGCATTTTGTTTTTTGGGAGATGATCTATCCCGACCGGACACCGGAGAGCATCGACCGGGCATGCTACTGTGACAATTGTCTGGCAGAGTTTTCCTATAAACAGGGCATTGACCTGCCGGATACCTGTGTTTCCACGCCACAAAAGGCCCGCTTCATCGCTTCAAATTACGCCGCGCAATACGACAGCTTCCGGTGCTTCCTGGTCACTACAATGGTGAAGGACCTGGCGGAAACGGCAAAAGACATTAAACCGACACTGAAGATCAGCGTGCATGCCGTACCATGGCGGGAAGGTGATTTTGGCGGGGCGAACATCCGGGTGGCAGGTCAGGATTTAGCGCAGATCGCGCCGTATGCCGATTTCATATCCCCCATGTGCTATTCCCAGATGCTGAAGCGCGATGCCGCCTGGATCAGCAGCGTGGTGGCAGATATGGACAAACGTGCCCCGGGCAAGATACTGCCCAGCATCCAGGTGTACCCGTATTACATTGATGATGCGTTCACGGCGGAGGATTTCAGGTTGTGCATGGACGCAGCGCTGGATGAGCCTTCGAGGGGAGTGGTATTCTGGTCGTGGCCGCTGCTGGAGAAGGAGAAGAGGAGGATTGAGGTTGTGGGGGAGGAGGTGAAAAACTAATAGTGAATAGTGAATAGTGAATGGTGAATAGTGAATAGTGAATAGTGAATGGTGAATGGTGAATAGTGAATAGTTGAATAGGTGAAATAGTAATTCAACCTCTACAAGGTTGAAAAGACTTATGATTGTACTGTTTCTACAATAATGTAACCTCTACGAGGTTGAAATGACGTATGATTGTTCTGTTTCTACAATAATGCAACCTCTACGAGGTTAATTGGGAGTCATTGTTTGAAAAAACCTTGTAGAGGTTTAATTATTGTAGAAACTAGCGTGAATATCCAAACTCACAACCTTGTAGAGGTTGAATTATTTTATAGAGGCACCAACCTATTTCACAATCACTAACTTCTGAATGGAACTGGTCGAATTTGTAATCAAAGCAACGTAATACAGTCCAGCCGGCAGATCGTTGACATTCACGATAAACTCATGATCATCCGCAGGTAGCAATCCCTTGTGGATTTCACTGACCCATTGTCCCTGGCTGTCATATATGACAAGTTCTACATGATCCGGTTTTTCCATTGAAAAACTGATCAGACAGGACATTTTTGCAGGGTTGGGATATACTCTTACAATGTCGTTTCCTGTATTCCTTTCCAAACCTGATACACCGGTTACGGTAATATAATCCGTTTTCGTCAGGGTATCAGCACCTCCGCTTCCTGTGACTATTAAGGAAACCGCGAAGGTTCCGGTGTTGGGATACGCGTGCGTCGGATTTTGATCAGAACTTTTGCTCCCGTCCCCGAAATCCCAGGCCCAGGTTGATATTTCTCCCGTGGAATTGTCCGCGAAGGTAACCGTAAGCGGGGCGTTGCCGCTGGTGTAATCGCATGTAAATTCTGCCACCGGCGGGGGATAATTGACCGAAATATAATCCGTTTTGGTTTCCGTATCGGCTCCCCCGGGTCCGGTAACTGTCAAAGCAACCGTATAGGTCCCGGCTGTGGCATATTCGTGATTTGGATTCTGCGCCGTACTTGTAGTAGCGTCTCCGAAATCCCATGACCAGCCGGAGATTTCCCCGGTGGAATTATCGGTGAAACTAACGGTCAATGGCATAATGCCATTGGTTTTATCACTGGTGAATGCTGCAACCGGCGGAGGAACAAGTATGGTGATATAGTCCGCCTTGGATTCCGTATCAGTGCCGCCTGCCCCGGTGACTGTCAGAGTAACTGTATAAATTCCGGCAGCCGTATACGTGTGATTGGGATTGTGTTCGGTGCTGCCGGTCCCGTCACCAAAGTCCCACGACCATTGCAGAATGCTTCCGGTTGACAGATCGGAGAAGTTAACGGTATAAGGATAAATGCCTGAAACCGTATTTGCTTCAAAATCGGCAAACGGAGGTTCGGCATAGTACAGGGCCCCGATATCCGGAATGGAACCATCCGGATCGGCCATGGCAGGATCTCCGGCATCGATGCACGGCGATGCGAAGGTTAGGTTGAAGTCATTGTCTTCGGGATCCACAAACAACGGGTCAACAGAAATATCAGTTACACCAGGAGCAAGGTTCACATAGTTCTTTGTATTCCTCCATACGTTGTTGTACCTGATATTGGCACCCAGGGTATCTTCGGACCATATACCGGTGCCGTTATCCGATATGATGTTGTTTACAATTTCAAATTCGATAGAGTCAAATTCGGCACCATAATAAATCCCGTTTTCGGCATTGTTGACGATGGTATTGTTGACTAAATCGGCTTCTATAGGATCATCACCGCTGCAGTGTATACCATTTTTTGAGTTGTTGTATATACGATTCCTGTTGATGTAAGCCCCCACGTAACCACCGGACATGAATCCCCAATTGGCCCACAAACTAATACCGTTTCGGTTATTGTAAATCAGGCAGTTCGTGACATCCGGACTTGAGACACCTCTTTTGGGGAAGGTACAGCCACTATACGAACTGCCACTGGCTGCAATATACAGTCCATCCTGGCTGTTGTTGCGGAAAACGCAGCTGTCGACTTTGGCGTAATTTCTGTTTGAACTGCAGCCGGAAGCGCTGGCTCTCAGGGTAAGTCCATTGGTGGCATATTGCACCACCACATGCCGGAATGAACTGCTTTCCCCGGTTCCGTAAAGATATATGCCGTCCCAGTCACCGGGCGAAGGTGTTGATTTATCGGAGGTAAACACTATCATTGATTCTTTGTTACCGGCTGCAATGATGGTATCGGCATTCCGCACGATTAAATTTGCATATTGCGCGAACCGGATTTCCACACCCGGCATGATTGTTAATTTCTTACCTGATTCAATATTGATGGATCCGGTGACCAGGTAAGGAGATCCCGCCGCGGTCCATGTACCGGATACATCTCCGGCCGGAATCGTTGTCTGGCAAAAACTCTGGGACGAAACCAGGATCAGGGAAAAGAAAGTGATTGCGAAAAATCGATGAAAACGAGGTACTGGTGAGTTGGTTGGGTTTTTCATGGTACACAGGTTTAAGTATCTGTTATGGAATGGTCAGGTAGCTCATAGGAATGATTAAACATCAAAGCATCAGGCTAAGAATTATGTTAAAAATGGATTTAAGATAATCTTGTGAAGATCCGGGGTGAGATTACTTTATCTAATATAATATTTTATTTGGTATCTGCAAAAGGATTAATGCAGTTTTAAAACGGGAGGAGGAAGTGAGAAAGGAAAAGTGGAACGGTGGAATAGTGGAATAGTAATTCAACCTCTACGAGGTTGAAATGACGTATGATTGTACTGTTTCTACAATAATGCAACCTCTACGAGGTTGAAATGACGTATGATTGTACTGTTTCTACAATAATGCAACCTCTACGAGGTTGATTGGAATCATTGTTTGAAAAAACCTCGTAGAGGTTTAATTATTGTAGAAAAAACCTTGGATATACCTTTTAACAACCTTGTAGAGGTTGAATTATTTATTAGAAGCCTATATTGAATCTCAATAAAAACGTATTCTTCTTCCCCTGGAAAAACTCCGGTGTGAACCTGTCCAGGTAGTATTGTGCCGTCTGCCCGTCCACATCATACCCTTTTGTATTGCTGTGTAGATACTCCAGCGTAATATGGCAATTGGTGAGGATCTCGTATGAAAATACCAGCGAATGGCTGACGCTGGTCCAGGTGTTGTCCTGCAGGATAGGATAGGTGACAGCAGTACCACCGTCAATATAACTGTATTCGTTGCCATGCCGGGCGTTGGTATAGGCATACCTGGCGTGAAGGCGAGGGAAAGGCTTTACATCAACAGCGATGAATTTTTCTTCTGAATTGTCGCGCAGCCAGTGCCCCATGTTATAGCTGTTGGACTCATAGGTGAGCGTGGGGACATAATGTTTGTAGTTGATGGGCACCGACCGGAAATATTCCCCGGTGATGCTTACATTGCTGAGCGGCCAGTTGCTGATCTTTCCCCCGATCTTGTAACTGTAAAAGTTGTGAATATCCGGATCAGAGGCTCTTTTGGCTGCAAAATCATCCCAGTAGGCAGTCAGGTAAAAGTGGGTGTGTTTCAACAGCCTCGCACTGATGTCAACAAACATCTGGGAATTCTGATTGACGATCTTATTGGAGGTCAGGGTATGGTCCACCGACTTGTAAAAAAAGATGGGAATGAGATAAGCCAGGTTAACGCTCTGATCGCTGTATATGATGGAGTTTCCGAAAGAGAGATTCAGGCCCCTGATCGGAATGAAGGTAAACATGTTGGCCGCCAGGAATTTATTCTTATAGGTATCACGATGGATGCCATTGGGTAATAAATAGGTTAATGAACTATCCACCACATCCGATACCAGCCAGGCATGAAAATAGTTAAAATCGAACCATTTCACGGGGTTGATGTGGAGTTTGACCATGGGAACAGAGGGGGTATGGCCCGAATAAATGGTGGCCCCGTTGTAGTTGTTGCCCCACACCGGGTGATCTTTCACAATTCCCACCTGCAGGAAATCCCACGACAGCAGGATCCCGCCCCGCATTTCGCTGAAATCGGCGCCACCCGATAATTGAGGGCTTCCCTTATAAATGCCTCCAGGTTCCCTGGTAAAATAGCCGGGCTGAACCAGGATCTTATTTACCGTATTATCACGCAAATCGGCATACACGGCCAGGTGTTTTCCTACCGATGCAAAGGCTTCCAGTCCCCGGTAGGTGCGGGTGTAATGGCCTGATGAATTGCTAAAGTATTCCAGTCCCATAATGGGTCTGAGGGAGAAATTGAAAAGCGAGTCGCTGTAAAAATAGGCCAGGTGGTTGAGAGAAGTGGAGGAATGGGCGCTTTTTTTGAAGAGGTTGAGTTTCGATCTGGAAGGAAGGTAATTGAACTGGTTGCCGAAGGCATAGTAATCGAGGTAAAATGCCAGCTCTTCGCGTTGGCGGTTTTTCAGCTTATCTTTCAGGGTATCAGCTTCCGAGAGCTTTATATATATGTAGTTCCGGGTATAGGGTTTAACGGCGGAGTTCAGGGTGATGAATTTTTCATTGGCGAGTTCATCGAGGAAGTCGTAGATGCGGGTGTTGGAGACGTGGACGTATGTGGCTTGACCAGTTGCATTGGCCGAAACGAGCAGGAGAATTGTCGCCAAGTAGATATAGCGTTTCATGGGAACTTTTTTTCAAAAGTAAATTAAATTTCTTTTTTCTTCTCTTTTGTCTACCACACAAAAGAGAAGCAGAAAAAGTCACCACGGATGAAAAAACTGAACCGCCCTTTTCGCACATGCCAGCGCTAACAAGGGCCGTGCGATTCAGTTTTCTCCGCCATCCGTGGACGCCCTACGCACGTGGCAAGACATGGGCTAACTCATCGCTTTGATATAGAGCACCCTGGAGTTTTGTAAGCATTTAAACACTATAGGAAAGTATAATCTTTCACTTTTATCTAGAATAAAATAATTTAGAGTGAAAGGGAAGTATAATTAATTTAAACCTGCTTAAAACCAGTATTCCTTTGCCGGGGAAGAAAAAAGCCCTTGATACAATTTGGATTAATTATACAGACTTGAATATGTGTCTTCTCATTAAAACCGGCATCCGG
This sequence comes from Bacteroidales bacterium, assembly GCA_016926235.1. The sequence goes on from JAFGOZ010000484.1 coordinate 10,204, forward strand.
ATAGAAAGAAATATCCTTTAATAAACAATTCTGCACATCCCTTTCACAACCGTGAAATCCAAGGATCAGGTTAGGCCTGGTAAGATACACAGTGAAGGAAGATTACTTTCTAACAGGAATATAAATATCCTTGTAGGGATCTTTAAGGTTTCCCTTTTTATCGATAATTCCAGCGGCAATAAAAGTTGCTTTGATTTCTTTTCTAGTCCGGGGATTTGTCTGAGCCTTTTTGATATGGCCTAAAATTCTTTTAGCGTCTTCTGAACTCATGATTTTGCAGGTAACTTATTTACAAACTAAAATACTATTATTAATCATGTACTACATGATAATCGGCTACAATTGTAGTGAAAATTTGAATCATTTCAAAACGATCGTTCATGACAATTCCTTTCCAAGTGATGATATGTTTTGAAAAAACCTATTACTTGATTTTGGGTGAATTCTTTCTTTTTTGCGTCTTAACGGCCCCGCCTGCGCTGACGCTTCGTCGGGCAGGCCCGCCTGACCGGACGGGAAGGTTTGCGAGAAACAAATCTGCGGGATTTAAATCTGCGTTATCTGCGCGATCTGCGAGAAACTTTTATTCTTCCGCGAGAAATTTTACTCCGCCGGTAAATACAACAACCTCTCCCACAAATCGATACGATACACCGTACACGGTTCTACCCCCTGCAGCGGACCGGGCCAGCTGGTTTTAGCCGCCTGGTCCATGTTACTGAGGTATTCGAATGAGATATACTGGCAGAGCATGGTTTCTCCATGGGGCAGGATCATTTTATACAGATCCCATCCCAGGTCCAGTCCGGTTTGCACCCGCTCCCTATAAGCCTTCTCAATAAGGTCCCGCACATAATTTTCAAAAGCAGCCACATTGTCCTTTTTGACAGCCAGAAAAGTGACAACGGCATATTGGTAGGGTTTCTTCGTAGTAGGCTCCACGGTGGCAATCCGTTCCACCGACTGGGCCCGCACGATTTCACGGGCACGGTAGGTGTCTTCCATCAGTTTGGCTTCGTTGATCCCGGGAAGCACTTTGGTGATGATGTCATCGCTGTATACAAAAGCCATATCGCTGTACTTTTTGTAGGTCTCCATCACCGCAAAATTGTATTCCGATCTTGTTCCGGCAAACCAGACCCGGAAGACATTCCAGCCGGTAATTCCTCCCTGCCGGATGTGTTCTTCCTGGACAGGTTTCCACATTTCACTTTCCAGTTTGAGATAATCGTTGATTCTTTCCGGAAGTGCCTTGTTGTAATCAATATTCCCGTAAACCTGCACTTTTTCCTGGGCTGTCGTTTCGTTACAGGAAAAGATCAAAACGCCAAACAATGCAATAAACACCTGTGGTGCTATGAATGCTAATGAGGACCTTATTTTTTTCATATTTTTAGGGTTATGAGGTTAAGGTACAGTTAAATTTTGGATTGCACAAATCTTAGATGAGAGGGGGAGATGGGGAGAGGAAGGAGTATGGAGTAGGGAGTAGGGAGAAGGGAGTAGGGAGTAGGGAGTAGGGAGAAGTAGCAGCAGCAGAGGCAATAGCAGTAAAAGTCTTGCAGTCAGGCAGTCGTGCAGTCGTGCAGTCATGCAGTCGTGTAGTCGTGCTGTCTGGGGTGAATTCTTCCTTGCGTCTTTGCGCCTCTGCGAGAAACTTTTATACGGGAAATTCCTCTGTAAGAAATCTTCTTCATCCGGGTGAGAGATTTTCGGATATTTTACCGGGTTTTTATCAAAAAAATAGCTGAATTACTTGACTTTAGGGTTGCCAATTCGTAACTTTCAATACATATTGTGAACCAATTTACCAAACCCTATTTTAACGGACATGAAATTTATATGCAAGATCTTTTTGATACCATTCTGTTGAGGTAATTTGTAATCTGCCATTAAGGTTTCCTCCGCAGTTGAAGAGGATATCCGATCCGATTAATGCACAGCTTTTTAGACGCAAGAATCTTTTAAGAACACATGTTGGAGTAAAAAACTGACACATTGTTCTGTTTATTGCATGGATACGCGCTACAACGAATTGCTTAACAAAACTATGGAAACAAAACAACTCACTGCCTTGCTGGCCAACCTGACAGGTCATTTGCGGGTTACTAATGCAGATGAAAAAAAGCGAATCGAAAAACTACAAAAAACGATTGCTGAGGCTGCGTTGTACCAGGACCCCTCAACGATCAGGGGGCATGAATTTATTTATGAAAGAAGCGACATGTTTCTTTCATCGAAAATCGGGAGTAGCCGGCTCGATAAAATAGGCAGCATCACCGGGCAAATCATTAAAGGAGACAAACCACCGCAAACGAAGGTTTTTGTACGGAATGTTCCTGTCCGGACTACGCAAATTCCCGGCAGTATAACACATGCTTCCGCCGGAGTGCATGTGGAAACCCTCGGGCCCTTTACGGATTCGTATGGGGTATCGCATTGGTTCGACTTTGCGCCGATAACAAGGTTAATTGCCTTATATATTAAGGGGCAGCGTATGCCCGTGATATTGTTTAAGGCTAAATTCAGAGAACCGCTCCATCACCTGGTAAACGGAATACCCGTTGAACTTGTCAAAAATTTCGCTATTGAACCAAATACGTTATGGATCCACGGGAAGGTCTTTTCACCGGAAGTTCCTGAAAACTGTTATTGCGGACTCCGTGTAAAAGGTGGAACCTTAAGTGCGGATACACTTCCATTTCTTGAAAACAATAAGTTGACTTTACCGGCTAACGCGCAGATTACCTGTGAACTGAAGCTCGAACAAAGCCCTGGATTGGCTGGCAACCTTCGCAGCGCTTATGGCAAGGATGCCAGAAACGCATCCTTACAATTGCCCGATGTTTTCAAATTCTCCTGTAAAAATCAGAAGATCAGTATTCTTGCGATAAGTGATGCTGAATGGAAGGTGTACGGGGAGAAAAACAAATTTTCCTACGTGCAGGGTCACGACTGCATGTATCATTCGGGAATCGGCCGGGTCGGCATTCCCATGAATTCTGAACCCTCAGCTTTCAGGGTCAGAAAATGTGAATCGGAATTTTTTAGTCTGGCTGGCAAGGCAGAAATCAAGAACAGTTGGTGGGCATTGTCCGTAACCACCATTGATATTTCGCATCCGTTGGAAGCAGCCGGGAATGGGGCCCTGCTTGCAGAATTAAGTAAAGGTTTGTTTGCAAAATGGACCGGCCTGCAAAACAAATCAGTTGCGCTGAAAAATCCTGTCCTGCTTGGCGAGCCCGACAGGATTGGCATAACTGATCAATACAGCGACGGAAGCGGCGCTTTTCAACAATTTGATGGCTGGAAGGATGATCAAAACATTCACGGAACAGCACTGGAAAGCTGTTACCTGAAAGACACCCCCTTCATTTACAATACGATTGCCGCAGGTGTTGAATTGATCTCCGGTAAAAGTGATTGGGATATTAGAACGGACAGGCCTGTGAAGGTAAATGGCGAAGCTGTTGCGGTACGGACAAAAGGCAGCGTTTTTATCATAGCAATCTCTGACGAAAAGGCTTTGTTGATGGTGATCGATGAGAACATGCTGTGGGATAATAAACTTCCCGGTGAAAAGATACCGAAAATAAGCCCTTTTGCGCTCGCACTGCATAACGCTCTCTTCACGGTCACACCCCCTAACGGTCTCGTGTTATTTGCAGAATCCGGGCATGATCTGAAAACACTTACCGGTGGAAGCCTGATCCTGGCCTTTGGACTTTATTCCTACCTGCCTACCCTTCCCGACCCGTATGCTGCCAACCTCGGGATATTCAACAATCAATTTGCGACAGTCAATGTGAAGACCAGCAATGTAAAAAAGGCTGGCAATGTTTGGCTCTGGCTGATAGGACTTGTTAAATGGCAATCCAATGACCAGGGTGATTTTACGGTGAATACCTCGTTTCATTTTGCACCCCTGGCAGTCACCGGGCATATTCAGGCAGGAGAGGAAATGGCAGACAGTGCAACAAAACCGGGTATGGTTGGCCATTTGGTGGCCAAGTCCGGCAGGATTCACCCTCAGGCTTATGTTCAGACTGGGATGGTAATCCGACCGGAAACAGATGACTTTACAGGCAATAACCTGGAAGGGTTTTCCCTGCTTGACGTCAGCAGCAAAGCCAATCAGATGGGGATCTCTTTTGGCTGGCATAACGGAAAATTACATGCCCTTGCGGAAAGAAAATTTAAGATTAATGTTACGGATGAATACAACGCAGTTGCTTTACCTTTTTGGGTTACTGGTCTAGACGTAATTACAGCAGGCATGAACGCACAGGCGTTCACGGTTCCGGCAATAGCCTGGGAGCCGGTGTTTAATCTTACACCCCCTGCACCACCGTTTGTTGAGGGAACGCTTGATGCAGACGGGATTCTGCTTACAGATCCGGGAATCAATGATCCGCCGGTCGGATTTAATTACTATAAGAATGATGGAATTCCCACCCGGATCGGCAATTTCAGCTTAAGGCCGGTACCGCTGTCACCGATACCCATGATGGATTATTTGGTAGATAGTTATAGAAACAAGGAAGACGGGATAACTTTTGCTGTCTTTAACCTTCCCTTTGGTATGCTGGCCATGGCCATCCTTGACCACGAATCGGGACAAATGAAAATACCCGACATAAAAAACATTAGACCTGAATTTGATAATTCCATCTCTGGAGGCATTCAGCTTGAATTGACCGCCGGAACATCCTTCCTGCCTGATGATGAAAACAATATGTTTGAAGGCTTTACCATGCAACTGGTCAACATAAATGATCCGGACGGAACTCCCAACAATTCAAGTACGTTGGCGGGAACACCAACACAGATCTTCAACAATGAATTTCACATCAATAAAAGCAATCTTCCGGGACGTCCGGGGGTTCCGGTCACAGGCATTGGAATCAGCGGTTATGGTGCCAGCATGTTCAGTGAATGGCAGAACAAGGCAGCCATATTTGCACAAACGAGCCAGGCACAGTTTAATGTCGTTACCGGTCGTACCAACCATGAGGTGGTGCAGGTAAAAAGCATGCTGTATCCATGGGGAATAAGAGTGGTGAGGACAATCACATTATTCCGTTTGGCCAATGGCTATGTGGCCCGCATCGACAGCGGCTGGAAAGCAGAAAGCGATGGCAAATATGACTTTGATTATCACAAAGTAGTAGTTGACAGTGAGCATATGCCTGTAATGGAGGATGGAAGAGTTAAAAAGGAATTGAAAGAAAAGCCCTTTATTTTTCATCCCGGTATTGTCAGAGGCCTGTTCAACGTGAGAAATATCAGGGAACAACCCAAGGTTTTCAGAAACGGAGAAGCGGACCTCAGGGCCGTGACATTTGATGCCGATGTTATGCTGGAGCATGTGACGGAAGGCGCTCAGGGTAACCTTGTCCCGTCGAAAGGTATTCTTGCCTATGTGCAGGTAGCCCCTGCCGCGCGTCCGATCACACCCGAGGAATTTACAGCCTTACTGCGATCGGAAAACAATTCAATCGGCGGACCCGTTGGTTGTGTTCTGAAAGTGGCTGGTACACCGCAACGAATGAAGATCAGCCGCTTTGATGTAGCCGCTGCGGATGATCAAGGCGACAACCCCAGATTCGTTTGCGCTGCAAGGGGTTCAGTTATTATGCCCAAGGACGGCAGCTGGACCATGGTACAGCATGCCCGAAGGACAGGCGACGTTTCACCGCTTCCCGAGCAGCTTGGTGTGCCTCTTGTTCGGATTGGGCAATGGGTAAAAGACCAGGTTGTCCCTGACAATGCCAACGATTATCTTCTTCGCCTGGCCAATCCTGAGGACCTGTTGAAAGCTCCTGATGAAAATACGATCAACTTTGGTCTTCTTCAGAACATGGGCACACAGAAAGTTCTGTTCATGGCACCTGGGTTTAAAACAGGAATTAATACTTTGTTGAGTAAAACACCTCCGCTTTTTGCCGATTCCTTCCGCCTGCTGAACAGCAATGGCATTTTTCCAAATATCGGTACGCTGGATAATGATTTCGGGCAGGCGATTTCGTTATTGAAAGGATTGGACGTGCATAATAATCCTGTTGCAGAAGCATTTGAAAGCATTATTGCAGGTGCAAATGATAAAGTATATAAATTACTGGAACTTCACGCATTGGAACCTGCCGGTAAACTTTTGGATCAGGGGTATTCCCTGGCCAAAAAAGCAGGGGGTGTCATTGACAAAGCCCTGAAGTTCGATCTGCCCTCTTTCGATTACCCCCTGATCAATCTTCCCGGAAAACTCGTGATCGCCATACAATACAAAGCAGACAGTACAGCAAATGGAGGGGGGGCATATACCGGGAAGCTTGATTATGATGTGAATTCGTTTGCCAATAAACTGGCAGACACCTGGAAAGGCAGAATGGATAACCTTTCGATCGTTGTTTCGATCGGTCCGTTGACGGAGGTGATGACAATCAAAGGCAATTTCAATTCGCAAAAAGGCGTTGAGACTGATTTTGGCAGCAGCAATGATCCGGCGGGATTAAGTTTGCCAAAACCTGAAATTAAATTCAGTGAAGCACTGGATCCGGTTATAGAAGTATTGGCTATTTTGGATTCACTGAGTACCGGTGAATATGGCGATGCGCTGAAAAAAGGACTGAAGATCGCAATGAGCAACAGTGCCAACATCTGGGAGTACAAGTTTGAAGCGAACAAAGACATACCACTGGTAAAGTTCCCGCCAACCAAGGCCTTATACGACAATCCTTCAACGCCTTTGAAACTGGAAGCCAGCATGAGCCTGGGTGTTTTCTTCAACTCCGCGCTCAGGGTGACCTCAGACCCAAGCCAGTTGTTGCCCTCGGCAGGCGGATATTTTAAGTTTCATGGCGGTCTGCAGGTGATGTGTGCTACCGTGGGAGGGGCATCACTATATGCGGTTGGCCAGGTCGACCTGAAACTGGAGGCCGATACCAGTCCCCGGGTCGCCGTAACCATGAAATTTGGCTTCGGGGTGCAGATTGCAGTCGGAATACCTGTTGTAGGAAATGCCAGTGTTTTGTTCATGGTGGGCCTTGAGGTTTTTGCCGACAGCAGCGCCGTGGTGAAAATTACTGCCATCATGTTATTCAGGGGGCATGCGGAATTGCTGGGTGGATTGGTTGGTGTTACCATAACAATCGAAGCAAGGGGAACTGTTGAACAGGCAGGCAATGCATTGCCGGGAGAAGGCACGCCGCCAACAAGCTGCAAGGCACAGGTAACCTTCGCACTCGATATCAGCATCTTCCTGATCATTGATATCAGTTTCAGTGAAACCTGGGAAGAAACCAGGCGCATCGCATAAACCGAAGTAATTTATAATAATAAAATACTTACTGTCATGTCCTTAGAAGAAACCAGATTCACGGTAATGGCGCTCCCGCAGAAAGTGGACGCAGCGGGCAAATTATTCTTAAATATCGTATTTCTTCCCAGAAATATAGATCCGTTGAAGCAGGTCAACACCATATACGGTGCGGGGAATAATGCAAAGGCATTTGTAAAGGCCCGACCTGAGTTTGAAATAAAAGTGGTGAACAATCCCGACAAATTTCCCGGGGAAAATCCTTCTGATGAAAGGGCTGTCGGACCCGTTACACCCTTCGTGCATTCAGGGATCATCAAAGACATTTACGAAGTATTGCTCACTGCCAGGGATGATGAAGGCAAGCCGAAGTATTTTGACATTGATCCGGCACGAAGTGCAAATCGGAGCGCGGCTTCTTCTCAACGGGCTCCGGCCCCTGCCTTGCATAAGGATACCGCCCTGCGAAAATACCTGCCGGTAACGTACAGGAAAGCTTTTAATTTCACTTCACCCCGCATCAAAAATGCGGTCACGGACGACAGCTATCACTGCGCATTCAGAAAACCGGCGCCACCACAAGCCATTGTCCCGGATGATAAAGTCAGCTGGGGGAAGGTATATGCCCATCTGATGCGGCAGCCATTGATGGCCAAACAGGCAGGGCTGATCTATGAAACAAGCATTGATCTTCAGCAGGGCGACTTCGCCAGGGGCGGATGGATCTACGTAGATGTCAGGAAGAACACCGATTATTATGCCGAACAAAATACTTCACTCAACATCGCTGATGCCGATCCCTTTATCAAAAGGTATGCGGCACGCATTCCGGCTTTAAAAGAGAATGAGGCCCGCAGTCTTTTTGCTGCAGTACTATTCCCGGTGATGAAACCGAATGAGCCGCCTACGGGTATCTTTGATGATCTGTTTATAGAAGCTGTGCGGTTCAACGAAGGCTTTGCCACCATTGCGCATTCCAATCAGCCCGTGAGCGGCAACCTGCTGCAGGAAGAACAGGATGGGTTTCATCCGCAGAAGGAAATGGGCATCCGGCTGGGATGGGAAGACGAACAGATCCTGATCTGGTACCTGCGGCAACTGACCGTTGATGAAAGCGCCGGGCCCGATAAAAGACTGGACGCTCCTTTGGGTGTTACGGGATACATGGTCGATGTGAGAACCATTGACAATGATGTCCCGGGGAAATGGGAATCGCTGAACAGGGTTAACAGTATTGGCGATATGAAGCTGGAGGACCTCGATCTGGAAAAATTCGACGGTGAACTGCCTTACCAGGTATATCCGGTAAAAACGTATGACAAGGATAATGCCGGGGATAATTACTGGCTGCCGATGTATTTTGCAAACTGGAACAATGCCTCCCTTGTTTTACCTGATCAAACAGCATCGCTCATCTACCACACACACGAGGACGGAGAACACCCGGTCAAAATCAATGGTCCCTACAAAGCCATTGATACGATAGCAAAACTTGAATATGGCAAAACCTATCAGTTCAGGGTCAGGCTGTCGGATCTCAGCGGCGGATGTCCTGCCCCCGGGACTGTGTCACCTGACATGCTTCCGGCAAGTCATATTACAGAGACCTTGTTTAAAAGATATGTTGCACCCGGCAAAGTGATCATTCATAATGAGAATGAAATTGTCTCCAATACGGATGATCCCAATTTCAGCGGAGACAGGCTGAAACTTTCCAGGCCGTTGCTGGGGTATCCTGAAGCTGTTTATACCGGAAAATATGGTAATGCGGTACAAAAGCTCACCGAGGCAGCTCAGGCAGTAATTAAAAGTAAAAGCGGAAAAGTATTTGGCATCTCCGATCCGGACGTATGTTGTGCAGAGATCAAGGTGGAAGTGGAGACTCTGGGGATGGATAGTCTGGCCAGCGATGATGGCCGGGAAAATTACATCACGTTGTATAAAACAAAACGTGCATTTAAAGCCTTTGATGAGGACAAGGCCGAAGGCACCATCGAGGTCCCTGTAAATTTCAAGGACATTGATGTTCTGAATCTCACCGATACCGATGAGCCTTTCCCTGAAGAGGACGACAATGATTTTATTTCCGAAACCGAAGGAGGCATTCTGCTGCCGACTGCGAGAAACCTCCGGATTACCCTACGCGCCGTGGGTGAGGAAAAGGAGGATTACTGGGGGCATGAAAATGCAATGGATCCCAGCCTCGATTCGCGTTACGGGAAAACAACGGTGATCAGGATACGAAAGGAATCTGCGGAAGAAAAAAAGATTTTCACCGATACGAAAAACCCGACCACTTTACAGGGGATTTACCTGCAGCCCGATCCTTACCCGCTTACGCTTGACCCGGTTGAATTCAAGACAATGCTGGGAGGTAACGAAGGAATGCCGGATATCGTGCATCGCCTTGGAAACCAACTTGACCTGGTAGCGAAAGAACTGACTTTAACTTCCGCGAACGGTGAGAGACTTCAGTTGTGGTGCAGCAACCTGCTCCGGCATAGCCTTGCACCGGACAACAGCAGCATCACCTTTGCCAATAAAAATGAGCTGCAGGACCACTGGCTGGTTTTTACCAGCTTTACAATTGACAGGGACTGGACCTGGGACGGCCTAGATGTAAGCAGCCTGGATATCATCCGGTACAGGAACGGCGCAGAAGGAGTGTGCATCGGCGACCTGGAATTGAAAAGAACAGCTTCTTTCCAGGCCATACAACCCGACAGGAACGGCAGGATCAACAGGGCATATACAAAAATCATCCTGATGGATGTGGTGGATACCAAACCTGTTGATGGCAGTTTTCCAGACATCACCGAGCTGGAATACAAAATCGTTGCTAAATTCAGGGCTGATCATCACCCCCGGTCTGGCCGAAACGACATGTCATTTCGTACGGAAGTCCTTACCCTGCCCGCCTCCATTAATCCCTATCAAACCCCAAAATTGGTTGCTGCCGGTATGGCTTTAAGTCCTTATAACAGGAATCTGAAATATTCCTTTACCGAAGCCAGGACACGTTACCTGTGGCTGGAATTTGCGAAAAAGCCGGAAGACACCAATGATGAACTATTTTGTCGTGTGCTGGCCTACAGTCCCGACCAGTTGATCAGCAATAATGATCCTTCCCTGCTGGATATACCCGTTGAACCACCATTACCGCTCGATCCCGAATACATCAGGGTAGTTATTCCGGCAGGCTCACAGGACAACAGTGGCCTGCATGCAATGCAGAAAATGGAAAAATCAAATGATGAGGACCGGCATTATTACCTGCTTCCGCTGCCTCCCGGGCTTCACCATGAAAGTCCCGAGCTTTTCGGAATGTTCACCTATGAATTCAGATACGGCCATACCGACAAGATCTGGAGTACGGCACAGGGAAGGTTTGGCAGGGCATTGCGTGTATCGGGCCTGCAACATCCTGCACCCTCGCTCACCTGCATGCTCAACAGGAATGAAAAGGCAATAACCGTAAATGCCCCTTATGCCAGGGCATTGTTCAACGGAAAGAACGTGACTGCCTCACCGCCAAGAACAAGCATGTGGGCCTTGCTCTATGCACAGGTGAAACAGGCAGATGGCCTCGATCACAGGAATATATTGCTGAATGAGCTGGAACTGAAGCCGCTTCCAAAGCGAAACGAAAAGGAATTGTATTACGATATCAGGCGTTCACTCGAAGAAAAAAGTGAAAAGAATAAAAGCAAAAAACTTCCGGCAATTGAAATTACAGATGAGATGATATCCCAGATCATGGCACAGCAGGTTGCCTGGGAAAAGGAAAGTACACGACAGGCTTTTGGAATGTGGTCCAATGGTAAGGTCAGGGAATTATTGAACCTGTATGGATTGCCTGTTAACTCGCCTTTAAGTGTGGTATGTGTGGAGGTATTCGGACAAATCACCAACGCATTTGAGCACATGGATAATTTCGAAAGGAACAGGGAAGCCCTTGTGGAGAAAACAGGGGTTGTGTTTAATTCTGATATTGCTTCTCAAGTACAATCTAACCTGGAAGAAATTCAAACACAACAACCGGTAATAAAGAGAATGGATCCCTTGAACAGCCAGCTGGGCTGGTACAGGATATTGCGAACGTCTCCGCTAACGGAGGTGCCGTTTATTTGCAGTACTTAGCCAGGAGGAGACAAGGAGACAAGGAGACAAGGAGACAAGGAGACAAGGAGAGGGGGAGAGGGGGAGAGGGGGAGAAGCAGTAAAAGTTGTGCAGTTTTGCAGTTTTGCAGTTTTGCAGTTGTGCAGTCTTGCAATTTTGCGGTCGTGCAGTTTGGGAAAAATTTTCTTAAATGATCGAACATCAGCCCCGATTTCTCTTACAGCAGGAAATCTTCCACATGATCCCGGTCAATAAATTCTATTTGCGCCTGGGGGCATGCACGAGAAAAGGGCTTAATCAATTTCCTGACTTTCATTGGTTCGCCAGTTTAAAAAAATGGACTGCTAGTTGCAATCATTCCTAAAATATGTACAGATATTTGGAATGTAATCCTAAAAAATGTAAATATTTCAGGAATCAAATCCCAAAATATGTATATATATCTGGAATATAATCCTAAAAAATGGCAAATATGATCTAAATGGCAGTTGACAGTGAAGTCGTCCCGATTTTCATTATATTTGCATATAGTTGTTAAAAATCAGCAGGTTATTGAAATTATAATATAATGCAAACCATCAGATTAAATATTAATGACAAGATCTACGATCGTTTAATGAGGTTATTGGGTAAGTTTAGCAAGGATGAAGTCGAAATAATAAAAGAGGATACTGCTTTTATGGAGAACAAATCTTACCTCGAAACCGAGTTAAATGAGATTGTTGACGGGAAAGCAAAATTCGTTAGTGTGGAAGAAGCTGAACAGAGACTTGAAAACGTTATCAGAAAACATGAAAATAATCTTTAAGGATACTTTTATTTCAAGATTAGAAAGGCAGATCGATTACATTTCCAAGGATTCTCCGGCAAGAGCACGAAAATTTAAAAATGAATTGTTTAACCGGACAAAAGAAATTCCCTCAAATCCTTATAAGTACAGAAAATCGATCTATTTCAATGACATTCAAATCAGAGATCTGATTTTCAAGGGTTATACCATTGTGTTTAGGATTGTTTCTGATTCTATTGAAGTTTTTGGGTTTGTAAATTTTCAGAACTCTCCAATGGATTGATTGCATTGGTTTCATTAAAGCTTTTTTCTACTCTTTTTAGCTTTGAATAAAACTATTACTTGATTTTGGGTGAATTCCAATTTTCTGCGTCTTAGCGGCTTTGCGAGAATTCTTGTTCTGCGAGAAAAAATCTGCGAGATCTGAATCTGCGAAACCCGCCTCCGCTGAAGCTACGGACGGGCAGGTCTGCGAGAAATCTTCTTCTGCGAGAAATTCTTAAGCGGGAAATTATGCTGCGGGAAATCTTCTTCTCCGTGGACTTTTTCTTCTCTGGTGAAATTTCGGTTTGCGCTCGGGTTTTGGCACGGAATCCTCCCATTTCGGCGCGGAGCCTATTTCATCGGGGGGTTGAAGTTTGGGAATAGCAGCGCCTATTAATTGTTCGATCTTTTGCAGCTTATGCATTTCCTTCTGCGTGACTAGCGTTATGGCTTCACCCTTGGCATTCACCCTTGCTGTTCTTCCGATCCGGTGCACATAATCCTCGGCATCGTGGGGCAGGTCGTAGTTGATGACAAGGTTGATCTCCTTCACATCGATACCCCGGCTCATGATGTTGGTAGCCACCAGGATGCGGATGCGTTTCGCCCTGAACTTTCCCATCACTTCCTCGCGCTTGTCCTGTTCGAGGTCGGAAGAGATCCCCCTGGCCGGGAAGCCGAAGTTGTATAAGGCAGTGACGATCTCGGTCACCTCTCTTTTGGTGGAGGAGAAAATCAGGATGCTGTCATAGTCCTTTCGTTCAGCCAGCAGATGTTTCAGCAGTTTCATCTTCTGTTCCCTAAAGACCAGGCAGACCTTCTGATCAATGGATTCCACCGGGGTGGAAATGGCCAGTGAGATCTCCACCGGGTTATGCAGGATTTTTTTGGCCAGTTGCCGGATGTTGTTCGGCATGGTGGCGCTGAACATCAGGGTTTGATGCTGCTTCGGCAAATGGGAAATAATCGCCTGTATATCCTCGATGAATCCCATATCGAGCATCCTGTCGGCTTCATCCAGCACCAGGTGTTGAATGTTCTCAAACCGGACATACCCCATTTTCAGATGTGACAACAACCTGCCCGGGGTGGCAATGATGATATCGGTACCTCTTTTCAGGGCGCGCTTTTCCTGTTCCCAGTCTTCTCCGCCACCTCCCCCGTAAATGGCAATCGATCCGGCGGAAATGAAGTAAGAGAAACCCTGTATCTGTTGTTCGATCTGGATGGCCAGTTCCCGCGTCGGCACAATGATGAGGGTATCCGCATAATCTTCTCTTCTGCCGATGAGCTTATCGAGAATGGGCAGCACATAGGCTCCTGTTTTACCGGTGCCGGTCTGTGCGCAGGCAATCAGGTCCCTGTTTTCCATGATCACAGGAATGACCTGTTCCTGTATCGGTGTGGGTGTTTCAAAACCCATGTAGGACAGGGCTTCCAATAATTGATCATCAAGGCTGAATTCAGAGAATTTCATTTAATTTTAGGTTTAACTCTTTTTTATGGGGTCGATTTTTACGAAGCTGATCACTATTAAGCCAATCACTATTCCGGACACGTTCGCCACCCAGTCCAGTATATTAAACGCTCTTGCCGGCACAAATATCTGAACAAATTCTGTAACTGTAGCCAGCACCATGGTAGCGATAATGAATTTTAACCGGGAATGGTTTCTAAACAACACGTATCCTTTATGCTGCCCCCAAAGGTAATACATGCATATCAGAAAATAAGCCGAGAGATGAAGGAGGTGGTCGAGACGGAGGTCGAAGGCGATCAGGTTAAACCTTATCTTATTAAGACTCCATTTGATATTCAGGATTGAGGTGAATAGAACGGCGGTATAGCCGGCCCAAAAAATTATTCTATAGAGTTTTTGGAGCATTGGGTAACCGGTATTAAGCATTCAGTATTCGGTATTCGGTAATCAGTTTCACGGATAATTGTTCAGGGACTCTTTTTTACCTGAATCTGTATTGGTAATCAGGATCGTCCTTCATAATCCGAGCGCTATCTGCGTAATTTTCAATGAACCATATTAAAAAAGCAGTTACGTCAATGGAATTTTCTAGAAGCAATTTTCTTTTTTTTTGCCACATTTCTTTAACACTAGGAGTAGTAAGAAGTTCGACAGCTTTTTTGAGGCCTTTCTCCATCCCTTCGCGTGTTGGATCGTAGCGGAAAACCAACCCATATTTTTCTTCTTCTTCCCTGGTATAGCATCTTCCAACCAGATCAAAGAATACCGCAGGAATTCCCAGCACGGCAGCTTCTGATGCCATGGTAGCGCTTTCACCAATTACAAGTGAAGCGGAATCTATGGCATGATGCATATCTGCAGGGGATAAGGGGAAACGATATGGTTCAAGATCTTGATCAAGTGGAAGTTCAGAAGATAAAAAAACCCTTGCATATTTACTGAGTTCTTTTACCAAGTCAATTTTTATTGAATAGGGTGATTTTTTTGTAAATAAGTCATGCGTTGCAGAATGACTTACAAAACGGACAATCACATAAGGTTCAGCAGGCAAGAGCCCCAAACGGCTTAAAACTGTCTGATCTTGGATAAACCAGTTAGGGTGTAAATAAGACAGTTCAAAGTTACCCGAAAACCGGATTTGCTTTTTTGGAGATTTTAAGGGAAATGATTCCGGAGTAATAATATGATTGGTCAAAGGAGCATATGCACGCCAGGTGAAGGTATCATTTTCTGTATCATCTAAAGCGATATGGGGAATACCTGTGAAAAAGGAAGCAAGACTTAAATAGGGCGAAGAGAAACTTATAAGAATATCTGGCTTGAAACCTTGGCAATGGCGTGACAATAAATACGTAGCTTTAATGTAATAGAGAAACTTACCGACAATTGATTTACCACCTTTTCCCCTGTAAACAAAAGCAAAATTGTAATGTGTTAAAAGTGAACACGTAATATCTTTACCCCGTGCGAAAATGTGTATAGTATGGTTTTCAACCGATAAATGAACCATAGTATTTCTGAATACATGAAAATGGAAAGGATGGCCAATGTCAATTAGAATTTTCAATAAAAGGAAATTTGAAGTATTATAATATTTTGCTGGTAACTTTTACCTGAAATTGTATTGATAATCCGGATTCTCATGCATGATCTGCGCACTTGATGGGTAGTTTTCAATAAACCATACCATAAAAGCGGTAACGTCAATTTTATCCACTAGCATACATTTACGGCGATATTCAAATTCTTTCTTCAAATCTGGCATAGATAAAAGTTCATTTATCTTCAAGAAGAGCTTTTCAGGAGAATCTGTTTTAATACCAAATGTAAGACCATATTTATGTTCCAGTTCTTCGAGTACGCTAATTCTGCCTGCAAAATCACTGAACCTAATTGAAGGAATCCCCAGCATAGCAGCTTCCATGGTCATAGACTGACTATCGCTAATAAGCAAAGAAGAATTGGCTAGGTAGTGATGTATTTTCGATGGTAGAATTCTGAGCAGATAGCGTGAATAATGGTTTTTTAAAGGTTTTTCTGAAGAAATTGCTACACCTCCATGTTTTGAAAGGGTAGCAATTATTCGATCAACTAATGAATCACTTAAACCACCTATCCCAAAGTCATGGTGAGCTTTCAATTGAGAAAGTCTCAGAAGGAAAAAGGGCTTCTTAATATTCACTAATTCTGGAGTAAAATAATTGGGATGAAGATAGGCTAATTTCATATAGCCATCATATGAGATTTTTTTATATGAAAACTTTCCTACCCTAACAACACTAGGAGCAAGTATATAATTTGTAAATGGAAAAGTCATTTTAGCAAGCCCAGAAATTACTTCATAATCGTCTTCCAAGACAGTTAGCACAGGGATTTTCAATAAATGGCCAATATGGGCAAGAGAAGGATCCGTACCTACAAAAAGATCTATCTCTTTTCCACGAACGAAATGCCATAAACGAAGATCACGTTTTAACAATCCTATCAAAATTTGTAGTTTTGTTTGTTTACGTCCCTCCGGCAGAAGGTTATTATAGACTTCATTATCTTCACGGAGAAGTTTTTCTAAAACATCCTTTGTTTTGATTGATAGAATTATGTTATGACCTCTTTCACGTAGGCATCTAATTGTGTTTTTTATAAAATGATACTGTGCTGGATGACCAAAATAAAACAATATCTTCATATTTTCTAATTCAAGAGAATATTATGTAATAGTATTATTACAATTATCAATAATAATGATCAAGTATAAAAGATTTGAATATTATTAACGCTTCAGAATTAGTAAGATATAGAACATCAATTTATTAAAATTATTGATAGCGTTAATAGTACTAATTTATCAGACTTTGAGCACTTTGAATTTTATGGGTTACTTCATCTTCATTAATAATAAATTTCCTTTTACCATTAATTGTCAGTGGAATGTCTGTAACTGTGTCAATTTCTATAGTTCCTTTGAACTCGCTTGCCCAGTATTCTTTAATGTACAAGTTTACAGTATCGTTATAATTGGAATTAACAATAAGATTAAATAGTAAACCATTTTTCTTTTTAATGACCTGAAACTGATCAATAGATCGATTTAGTCTTGGATTATCTTGTTGGAAAAAACCTGTGAAATTATGTACTATAAATTTTCTTCCTTCTGAATTCTCTAAAATATCATTATTTCTACCAATAATTCTATTTATTCTTAATAGGTTTCTTCCACAAGAACAAGGTTTCGATGAAACTTCGATCAAATCTTGAGTATCATATCTAATAAAAGGCTGTGCATAATTCATTAAATCAGTTGATATTAATCTTCCTATCCCATCAGTAATTGGTTCCCCAACTTCATTTAAAACCTCTGTTATTCCATACTCCATGGTAGAATGGTAGCATTCATGCGAAGGACATTCAAATACAGTTGCATTCCCTTCACAAGAATAAGCATCAAATACTTTACAATTAAAGGAGTCTTCAATTTGTTTCCTTACTTCAGGGAATAAAGTATTTCCTGTGGTAGTTATTGCTTTAGGGACAATATTAAAATCATTATTATTCTTAAGATACTTAGCTAAAAAGAAAAGTGGATCAGGATAGCATCTGATAATCACAGGAGCGTAATTATCTATTTGTTCTAATAAATATCGGAGATTCTTATCAGTTAAAGGATTTGAAGCTAAGTATAGATTTCTGGAAATTTTATCTTGAATTCTTTTTATTGGATTTTTTCTTGCATTTTGACTTATTTTAATGTAATTGTCTCCAAGCCGATAACCCATCCAGTACCATCCACGTAAATTGGATGCAATATTCATACTATAAGCATTTTTAGTGGTGTAATAAAAAAGAGGTTCACCAGTGGAACCACTTGAACTTTTTAATTTCAAATTGCTTTTTGGAATATTCTTGGCAATGAAATTCCCAGAGTTAAGATTCTCTTTTATTGTATCTTTTGTCAGAATTGGAAGTTTTGTTAAATCAGCTTTACAACGGATATCAGTTGGGCTAATATTTAAGTTATCAAAAAGTCTTTTATAATAGGGGACACTTTTATAGGCATGTTCCACCAAATTCTTTAATCTATCAGATTGATAATCATTTAAAATATCTTGATTAAACCACTGACTTTTTAATAAGAATTCCAAATATTGGGATATTTTTTGCCGTAAAATAAAATCGCTGACTGGCAAAAGAATTTTCTCAGAGATATTATTAATGAGCGACATGATTAATTTTTATCCTTTTGTACTCATTTTCTAGAAAACCGAGTGCTGAACCAATATAGAGAAATAGTAATCCTCTAAAATCTATTGAACGGATTGAACCTCCGATTGAAACAAACTGAGCTAAAACAACATAAATAATTATGCTTATGGCGACCAAATGTAGAAACCTGTTTTTAAAAATCCTTCGATAAGACAAAGCCTTAATTACAATTAAAAAGTATATCCTGAATAATAAAAACAGACCAAAAATTCCTGCTCCATTTAACAATACATTAAAGTCAATGTGCAGCATCCGTTCTGTTTTAAAATATTCAAATTCATTGAATAATTCACTTCCAAACAATTTATGTATTATATTATCTGATTTAAAACTATTGATAACCAAGGATGTTTCATTGTATCTGGCCTCCTCTTCAATATCACCCGCATTTTCTGAGATCCCGTAAAAACTTGTTTCTCTAGTTTCATAGCTTCTGATAAGTACATCCTTATACACTGGGTGAAAAATATATAAAATGAGAGTAATAGTCAGTAAAGGTAAAAGGAGCATAAACCTTCTTTTATATAACAATAAAAATGTCAAAACCGAAGTAAATAATCCAAGAAGTGCACTTCTCTTTGTTGAAATTACAACTAATAACAGACCAACTATAAATAGACCGATAATGAAATAGCGGTAAATTTTGCTTTTCAAAATAATCGATACCTGAGGTACTAGAATCAGCACAAGCATTATAATTCCCGTCATGCTAACACCGACTCCTCCATATAAAAACGCATTTTCAGATTCATCATAATCAATATGACCAATTCCAGAAATATTTGAAAAAAAAATAGTAGCTAAAAGGAAAAGGTAAAATATAAAATAATAAATCATAAGTTTTCTAAAGTTGTTAAAACTTCTAATAAAATAGTTACCTATTACAAACATCAAAGTACTCATTGAGACCTTTGCTACCATTTCTAACGACAATTTAGTATTAGATGAGAATATTACTAAAATAAACAAATAGAATAAGAAAATATAAATGGATCTATTTATACTATTATTTATATTAAATGAAGAATAAAAAAGCAATATAATAACTATAATTCCATTAACAGCAGCCCTAATATCTGTAAGGTTTAAAAGGCCTCTTGGGAAAAATCCAACAATACTATAAATGATTATATTGCACAACCATAAATATAAGATAATATTTATTACGGCTTTATTTTGTACTTGAAGCATGGTGTAACACTTGGTAAATAGACATGCAGATATTTTTTCATTTTGTTTATTTATGACCTATTTCCATTCACAACCTAAGAATTAAATGACGCGATATAATTTTTCTGAATAGTCAGTATAAAAAACTTTTATATGTCAACTTAAATAGTTATTTTCTTTCCGTGTTCTTTTAATATAATAAGGTTCACTTTCATAAAGATGTATAGGCACTTTCAGAAATTGCTCTTCTTTTATAACCATTTCAGACGTATTCCCCAATAAATTAAGAATATCTTCTTTTGACCATATATGTATCGAATCAAACAATGACAGAATTACTTATTTAAAATTGTGTTTTAATAATATGGTTAGTTAGCTTATTGTGATAAAATAGAATTTTATTTCATTCTGAAAAAAACTGATTTCCATTTTTTAGCTGCTATTTCTATAGAATGCTCTTCTACAATAATTTTCCTTGCGTTCTTTCGCATTTCATTAGTTTCATTATAGTGTGATAAGGCAAACTTCATCTTGTCAGTTAAACTATTAATATCTAAATTGTTAACTAGTATGCCATTCATATTGGATTTTACAATATCAGATAAATTGCCTATATCAGGTACGATAACCATTAATTCACAGGCCATCGCTTCCATTAAAGCACAGGGCAAACCTTCGGTTTTTGAGGCCATTATGAAAATCTTGCTTTTATTTAAGAGGATTTCTGTGTCTTTTCTGAAGCCACTAAAGAAAACATTATTAGTTAATCCAAGAATATTTACTTGGTTTCGGAGCTGAGCCATAAGATTTCCATCACCAACTAATAAAAGTTTTAAGGAACTATCTCTTTTATATATTAATTGGAAAGCCTCAATAATAAGATGAATTTGTTTCACTTCATAGAATACCCCTACAAAAATGAAATCATATTCTTTTTCTATCCGGATCGCTTTAAATCTATTTACATCTATTGCACTATGCAGAATATTAATCTTTCTTTCATCAATACCAAATCTGATCCATTTTTCTTTGGATGTTGTGCCCGGAACATGAATAAAAGCAGCCTTTGTAGTTACAGTTCTAATAATCCATGAAAACGGTACCCTTTTTGCTTGGTCATGGATAATCAAGCCAGTCTGGCTAATGATATATGGAGTATTTGTAAAAGTTCCGGAAATGCATGCAAATATTGCGTATGGAATAAAATGATAAGCAATAATGAAATCAGGTCTTAATTTCAAGATATAGTATACCAGATAGATAGGGGTAATTAATAAATTAAATATGCCAAATTTGCATATTAAAGGCAAAACAAAATATCTGACTTTGTTCAAATTTGGTCCTTTTTCTTTACGAACCACATAAACATTAATTACCTCTTCACAATGAACTATTGGTAACAGTTTAGCCTCCAAAGTACCATGACCCATTTTCGCGGTAATCAATATGTTAATGTTCTTTTTGTTCACTTTTGAAAAACTAGAAGAATGAAATTATTAAAATAAAACGCTAGATAAATATGAGGAGTTAGATTTGCAACGCGGCATATTTCTTTTTATAGATTCTATAAACGAAAATAAATGTAAGCATGAACTTAGCAAAATAGACACATAATAGTGTTATAGCTGCACCAATAACTCCATAGTATTGAATAAGAAAATAATTCAGACTTACGCTGATCAATGATGTGATTATGGTAATGAACATAACATATTTAGTAGCTTTATCAAAAAGAATATAACTTATTAAAAGCAGATAATATGCATTAAATATTTCGCCAATAACTATATACATTGAAATATTTAGAGATGAATTAAACTTTGAACCTATGAAAAATGGATATATTATTGGAAGAAATAAGATGAGAATTAGTCCTGCAATTGTAACCGCAATACAAGAATATATAGAACTTTTAAATGCAAGTTTTACTGAGCTTAAATTGTTCGATTTTAATTTTCTATATAACCAGGGAACATATGCATTGTTAAATGCGGTCACAAAAAAAACAATAATTGTGGCCATTTTGAAGCCAATGTTAAATATTCCTGTGGCCTCAATTCCAACAAAATGAGTTATAAGTAGCTTATCAGTCATATTAACAAAAAATAATCCAAAAGTATGAACGAACATCGGTATCCCGAATGTCAGGGCACTTTTTAAATATGAAGTATTTAATGAAAATTTAATCAAATCGCCTTTAGTTAATAAACGCATACCCCCTATTGCCAGTAGAGAAAAAACAATAAGTTGCGAATATAAATCAGCCTTCCAGTTAAACCTTAACCATATTACAAACACTATCATTAAAAAAAAATACATTGCAGTTTCAAATAAACTAAGTAAAGCAAATAAAGTACTCTTATTCTGTACTCGGAAGAGTATAAGATTGATGCGGTTAATTACGGTTCCAAATGATACAACAATTACAATCCATAGGAATTGTTTTGGAATTTTTGTCAGCAAAGTAAACTGATTACCTAGTAAGAGAAGCAAAAAGCCAAATATAATGGTAGTGCCAAAAACTATTAAAAGTACATTTGATAAAAACACTGGGAAATCAATCTCCTTTTTATCAAAATAATATCTTTCAACTGCACTTATGGAGCCTAATCCAAGGAATGGTCCAAAAAAGGATTTTACGGTAGCGAACATGGCAATGATTCCATAATCAGCAGGAGTTAGGATCCTGGTAAGAAAAGGTAGTAGGAGAAAAGGGAAAGTCTTTTGAACAAATCCAACAAAAGTATATATAGATAAACTTCTGAATAGATCTTTCTTGAAAAGATTTTGGGATATATTAATTATAGAATTAACTATTGAATACATTTTTCTAATTCGTCATATGACTGTATAAGCTTAATAGTGGATGTAAATGGCTTAAGGTTAGTTTTAAAGTTAAGCAACGGATAAATCCAGAAATACTTGTTGTTGTTCACACTATGTAATGTAGCAGAGGAAAACGCGCTCAATACATATGAATTATATATTTCAGAAATGATAATTTCGGCAGGAACTTTGTTGTCAATGATTAAAACTTTTTCCCTATAACGTTCCATATAAGAGTGGGATTCCACACCTGATTTTATCTTTATCAAGAATTCCAGGTCATTTGTTTTAGCGATAGCAATTAATTTATAAATAAGATCATATTCCTTAATTTTGGCTTTTTTGGATCCACTAGCCAATCCTATTGGCATATATAATAAATACCTTTGATCTTTTTTAAAAGTAAAATCAAACTGAAAAATCGCTTTAATCTTCTGGTGAATTTCAGGTGTAATATCAATATCAAGTTTTTGGATTTCTGAACGTGTTTTAATTTTTACCTCATTAGGATAAGCCATTTTAAGGACATCAATTTTTGAGTAAAAACCCCATTGATAGACAAAGTCAATCATTCGAATCTTCATAATAAATCTCACATATATGAATACGAAGTAAAACTTAAATAATTTTTTAATCGGCATTTTATATTTAAAATAACCCGCAACTCCTTCTTGCATTAGATAAGTCTTAGTATAAGGATTTCGCCTTGCCCAGTTTATAATTAAGCTAGATAACAGAGTGAAATCATAATATGTATATAATTCATCTACCTTATCAAAAATCCCATTTAGAATTTTCTCATAATCGGGGTATATTTTTACCGAACGAAAATCTTCAAAGTTCAAATAATCATCTAAAACAAAATATTCAAATGGCAATTCATATTTATTGGTAATACGATGA
Source organism: Bacteroidales bacterium (assembly GCA_016926235.1). Next base: position 33,332 of record JAFGOZ010000484.1, read on the forward strand.
TTTTTGGGTCGCTTAGTTATCAGCAACTTGAAGTTATAATTGTCAGTAGTGAAGTATTTATAGTAATTACATAAGGCTGAATATAAATGATATTCATTACCAATTACAAAAAGTATATTCTTTATAGGCACCTTAAAAAAAGCTTTAAAATCTTTTTGGCATTTTAGTGCTTCAACAGCAAATCATTTACTACTGGACGATATTTGCCAGATGCAGCATTTTCAATATCCTTTTCTCTGGTAAAAGATATATTCATCTTGCCTAGCTTATCAAACATTAAAAGCTTCAGTATTTCCTCATCCTCAGTAGTGAGACTATCTCCAACATATCTGAATAGAATCTTTGTCTTATCAGTTTGCTTAACCTGGAATTTGATAATATTTCTATTATGTGCAATTTCCGTATCAAACATCAGGTGCCAAAAGAACGCCCAATGAAGATTTTTACCATTACTACCCAAAATATAGTCACAACTTCGCCCAAGCACCCTCTCTATTAAGCGATGTTGCCTACCACACAAACAAGGTTTATCAATAATAACTGCCTGGTCCTCATTTTTATAACGGATATATGGCATAGCAAAATTATCAAGGTCAGTAAATATCATATTGTTATTTTCATCCTGTTCAACAATGACTCTTTCCTCAGTAATATGCAAGCCCATATGCTTATCACACTCAAATGCAATTGCACCTATTTCTCCGCTGCCATATTGGTCATAGGATTCGGCATTAAATACTTTTTTAAATAATTGCCTGTGTTCGGGCATCAGAGGCTCCGCAGTGGTCATGATTGCTTTGATATGAAAGGTTTCATTGTTTCTATCAAACTGTTGCGCAAGGTTGTAAAGGTATTGGCTGTAACTACGAATCAATCGTATGTTTTTGGTACTTAGTACTTCCCGAATTCTATTCACATTTTTATCGCTAGTATCATATGGATCAAATGCATAATCATTGTTCAGAGAATTGATTATGGGATACTTTAGCTTTTCAATAAGCCCTGGTTTTTTAATATGGCCTCCCAGAAGTTTAAGCTTTGCATCTGACTCTCTGATCCCCATCCAATCAATAAATCGTCTATATGATCCCCATACGGAACTGCGTAAATTAACATCGGTTCTTTTTAGAAGAATCCTACCAGTGGTTCCACCAGTGGGACTTGTTTTTACTAATGACAATTGGCTTAGGTTCTGTGGGATGAAATCATTGTAATTTTCAAGGATGGTTTGTTTTGTAATAACAGGAAAACGTTTAAGTACATCCAGACTATCAATTCTGTTCAGATCAATCTTTAAATCCTCAATAACTTTTTTATAAAAAGGAACAGAATTAAAACAATGAAAAAGGAGTAATTTTAGTTTATATAATTGAAATTCATTTAGTTTGCTTCGATCATACCATTGTGTTTCAGAATACAATCTATAGTATTTTGCACTTGTTTTACCGCTTAGTCGATCAACAAGTATTGTTCTTAATAATTTAGTCATAAACTTCTTTTTATCTTAAGTCAATTTTCTTGGGGAATTCTTTTTTCATTTGATTTAAGCAGTACAAAATTGCTTAATACTAAACCTTGAATAAATCGGAAATATATTGATCTAAGTGGTCTTTCAACACCACCATTAATTATGATATATGATTACTTTTACTATTATATGTACTTTAGAAAAAATCAGTAGCACTATATATTGCGCGAAACTATAAATAAAAGCCTTCCGGTTCTTGTTCTTGAATTGAGCAATTTAAAATACCAATTAATAAATGGTTCCATTAAGTTAAAGATAATGTATGCAATTAATTTAAATTTATCGGTCTTAAGTTTCGGAATTATTATTCGTTGAATTTTCAGTCCAACATAATTATGTTGATCGTATAATTGACCAATTGAATACTCACAAATGTGATACTTGGGAATGGTTATTTTAAAACCAAAGAACTTTTTGAGAACATTCCTGGTATTGTATCTATTCGGAGTGGAAATAATAACGAATCCATTAGAAACCAACAGATTCTTAAGATTTTTAAGAATACCTACAGGATTTTCTAAATGTTCATAAACATTATTTAATAAGATTATATCATATTTATATCCATATCCCTTAAAATCTATCGCATCAGCAACGGAAAAATTAATCTCTGACGAATTATTTATCGCATGTTCAATCGCTTTGGAAGAAATGTCAATAGCATCAATAATCAAATTTGGAATTTCTTGTTTAATAAATATTGTAATTAGTCCTTTCCCACAACCTACATCAAGTATTCTTGGATTTTCAATGTTCCGTAATTGATATCTGATAATTGAAAGTGTAATATTTCTACGAGTTGTATGGAAATCACTTTCTGCTTCTAGTCCAAAGGGATTTACAGAATCGTATTCATCAATAGATGGATTCATTTTTTATTTTGAGGTATTGATAGATGAATTTACTTAGCTGAGTAAAAATTTATCAATTGATTAACGTGTTTTTTGATTTACTCTTCTGGTTTGCTATGTATTGCCTTTGAAATATGGCCAAAAAATACCCAACAATAACTTAAAATTTTGTGTATGTATGCTGCCTCGAGAAAATCCCATGAAGGTATACAATATTGATTACTTTCCCATTTAAGGCTCGAAATTCACCTTAAAAAGCTAACTTGATGTTATTATTCCTCAATACTGCAATTTCTCCTTGATTAAAATCGGGATTTGGAAGGCCATTTGTGTTAGCAAAATAGTAAACTGCATAGTGAATTTTAGATTACAATTCAGAAATCGAAGTTGTTATCTCATATTCAGCTATTTCATCTGAGTCATTAACAATTATAGAATGAGTCAAAGTGTGAGCACTAAATAACGATATGTGAAACTTTTCTTGTAGTAATCAGTTAAAACCTTCTTATCAATTTCTGATATAAATAGAAGCCGAATATATGTTATATTTACAATCATAATGACTTGATAATTCGTGTTATTAAAATACCTCACAATAAAGTATGCACAATAATTCTTTTATTTGATGAGAATCCCGTTTTCAATTAATTTCTCAACCACAGGTATTAATTCATTTATTGGTACTTTGCTTCTTTCAGAGATTGAAACTAGATCATTTGTTCCATCTGCTAAATTTAATACCCACATCATTATATCTACAAAAGCTGTAGCATTTTTTAGTGAGCCCAATGTTGGGTAAAGTCCACGTTTCCCCAATTGTGGCTCACAGAAGGACATTATATTCTTATATTTAAAATTATTTTCCAACAAATTGATTATCTTAAGATATAAAGAAATGGATTTTACCATGGAGTCAAATGAAATAAAAGTTTTGTTATCCGCAGATGTATGGTATTCAGGGTATTTGCCATAACGTGTGCGCATTAATGAACCAACCGGCAAGTTAAAGCCTGGTGAACAATATTGACGTTCATCACTTCCACTGGGGAAAAAGTCTTCAAGATTAAATTCTTTTTCAGTCTGTTTAAGAATTGTTTCTGCACATCTGTCAGCTAAGGAATTACCCTGGCGACTCCTTTTGTAAGAGAAATTTCCTGAATCACCAACGCAGGTTACTACATAGCCTGCCTTCAATTTTTGTTTTAAATGTTCTCCAAACTTGGACAAATAATATATACTGCCGATAGTTTCAGGGATAAACAAAAATCTATAGGTATAGTATCTTTTGGTTTGTTTGATTAATTCCCTGCAAATGAATGCCGAGACTAAAAGACCGGATAATTCATTGTTGGCCATTGATGGGTGACAAATGTAGGTTGAAAAAAGGATCTCTTTGTCTGAACTACCGTTCAGAACAACTTCACCGATTGTCATTGAACCTTTATAATTGACAGTTGATTCGATTAGTATCTCATACTTGTCATCTTCATTGAATGTAGATAGCTGATTATGAGATAAGCAAAAGCCCCACCTTTCTTTATAATAAGATGTAACGTAAGGTATCAAATCTGGTTGGTCAGGCAAAGTATAAATATGAGGACGTAATTCAGAAAAAGACACTTTTTTGTTAACTGGAATGGAATAACCAAGCAAATGGAGATTGTTATTAAGGAAATCAACGATGGTTCTTCCCTGGCTATCTTTTATCCAGGCTCTTTTTACATTCCATTCGGGAGGTACAACCCAATCAAAACATTCAGTTCCGGATGGAACTTCTGTTATTTTTAAATCTATTATTTCAGAAATGATTTTTAATGTTTCTCTGTTACCATCTCCTGTGAGACTTCTGTTTATTGGCCAAAGACGATCAAAATACTCTTCAAGTTCTTTTTTCATACTGTTAGAAATGGTTCAAAATCAGTAATTAAGAATGATCTTCCAAGTTTATTAACTAATGGTTCAATCCATGCTTTACTTATATTATCTAAGAGGTAAAAAGGATCTTGTTTCATTCTATTTACCCAATAATCTATCAAATCCTGAATTTTACATAATAAAATTCTACATGATTCTTCTTTAAATTCAAAAAGTATCTTATTCTCTATTAATTCATTTTTAATTTTCTTCCAATCATAATCAATATACTTGCCAAAGGGTCGTACATGAAAATTGAACTTTACTTCAAGTTCGTCGTTATTATTTGTGATTACTTTGCCGACAAAAAGCTTATCGTATCTATAAGACAGGCAACCTGATCTTCTTTCAGCATAATGTAATATTGTTGTTGTATTAATTAAAGATCCATAATGCATTAGCAATGCATTCTTATTGTATAATATATGGAATGCTGATTCATTGCCAAATGGGTCAATAATATCTGCAATACTTATTGCAGGGTATTCTCCAATTCCCGAGAACGAAAAGACAGGTACATGAGTTCTCCAATGGGCTACGTTTTTTCGAAAATACTCTGTAAGCGCACCTACCTGAGATGGAGTTTTTTTAATATCAAATGGTTGCCCCTTGCAGAAATCATAATTAAAGGAAGGCATCCAAAATATTAAGTTAGTCTTCAGGGAATGCAATTCATTAAGATGAGATAGAGGGAATGTTTCCCTGTTTTTGTATGGAATATTAAATCCTTGCATTATATCTGAATGTATCAAAATGGTATTGCTTTCAAGCTCAATAAGCTTTTGTTGTACAAGATTCTTAAATTTCATAAAGAGATCAGTTAGATTTTATTACGCATCCTCCCCAGGAATATCCAACCCCGAATCCAGCAAGAAGAATTTTACCCTTTTTCTTTCCTATACATTCTTCTTTTAATGCAATTGGAATTGTATTTGAAACAGTATTACCAACACTATCTAAATAATAAATGAATTTTTCCTGGGGTATATTTATTTTTTTCCTAATAAATTCCAACATGTATTGATTCGCCTGATGAAAAAGAAAAAAATCTATTTCATCCTGCTTTAAATTATTAGATTCTAATACATTATCCACCAACTTTGGTACAGTATTACTTGTGAATGAAAAAATGGCCTGGCCATTCATAAAGAGGTCACTTTCATTCTTTTCAAATTCCCCATCGCTTGTTAAGATGTCAATCCCTTTATTAGTTTTATAACGTAAGGCACCGAATTTAACAATCAGATTTTCTGCTCCTGAACCATCAGTACCCAAAGAAAAATTCCCAATCTCATAAAGGCCATCTTCAGAAGTAATCAATGTTGCAGTAGCTGCATCACCAAATATGGTTTTGTTTGATTTGTCTTTTGGATTTATGAATTTGGAGTATGTTTCGGAAGTTAGCAATAATACTTTTTTAGCAATAGTGGCATTTATAAGTGCTTTTGATAAAGCTAAACCATAGATGTATCCTGAACACCCTAAATTGAAATCTAATGCACCGCATGAAGTAGAAAGCCCCAATTTATTTTGTAGAATACAAGCGGTCGTTGGTAAAAAATAATCAGGACTTTGAGTACAAAAAAGCAAAAAGTCTATTTCTGAGACTTCAATTTTAGTCTCATTCAATAACTTTTTACCTGCCTTTTCTGCCATATCACCAGCAGATTCATTATGAGCAGCTAGATGTCTTTTATAGATTCCAGTTTTTTGTGAAATTTTATCAGCTGCCCATTCAGGATGTTCTAAAGATAGCTGATGATTATCTAAAATGGTTTCTGGCAAATAATAGGAAATTGCTTTAATGATTGCTTTCATTTATTTTTTGATTGTTAACATAGTTGAATAGTTCATTTATGTTTTTTATTTGTTTAAAGTCTTCAATGGGGATGGATACACCATATTCACTTTCAATTGTTGCCAAAATGGCCATTCCAGTTAATGAATCCCAAGTTGATAATTTCCGATAATCAATATCAGCAGTCACATTTGGCTGATCTTCCGGTAGAAATTGCAAACTTATTTTTTTTGTAAAATCATCGATATTCATGAGATATATTTAGTTAGTTATATATTTCCCTTGGTTTTTAGAACTTTGTATAACATAAGTTGTATTCTATTATATTGAACCATAGTCATTCACAATTATAATAGGTTTTAGTAATCTTCATTGAACAATCCAGAATTTCTTATTTCAATTTCAAATTCTCAAAACACAATCTTTCACCACGTTTTAAATCCACTTTAGTTTTTTTCCCGATAACATCTTTATAATACTTTGGATGCAGCCCATATCCGGGACGAATTGAACGTATGTTTTGTTCAGTGATAAATTCGTCTGCACTGATGTCCTCTACAACATAAAGCGAACGGGAGAATCCGCGACTTTTAGCCATATTTTCTGTTAATTTGTAATCCACTTTGCCTAGGATCTGTTCAGCTTCTCGGATGGCATTTACCATAGCTGTAAACTCTTCTTTATTTAGCGAAAAGGAAGCATCTGGGCCACCAACAGAATGATTGAGAATAAAGTGCTTTTCAATAACCTTGGCCCCAAGTATGGTTGCAGCTATTGGAACAGTAATTCCCATTGTATGGTCAGATAAGCCTGTAATAACACCAAAACGCTTAGCCATATCAGGGATCATAGCTAGATTGGCTTCCGAAATTGGAGCAGGATAATTAGATGTACATTTTAACAGAATAATCTGATTATTACCTATTTGGCGACAAGTATTTACGGCTAACTTAATATCCTCAAGTTTTGCTATCCCAGTTGAAATGATTATGGGTTTACCTTTCGATGCTACATATTCAATGAGCTGAATATCTGTAATTTCAAATGATGCTATCTTGTATGCTGGAGTATTTAGCCTCTCAAGAAAGTCAACGGCAGATTTATCAAATGGTGTAGAAAAACAAATTAAGCCTTCTTCTTTTGCTACCTTATAAAGTATTGGATGCCATTCCCATGGTGTATATGCTTCCTTATAAAGGTCATAAAGATATTTTCCGTCCCAGATAGTGCCTTGTTTTATTCTAAAATCATCAGATTTGCAGTTTATTGTAATAGTGTCAGGAGTATAGGTCTGAAGTTTAATTGCATCTGCACCAGCTTGTTTTGCTGCTTTTATAGTTTTAATAGCAGTTTGGAGATTGCAGCCATGATTTGCAGAAAGTTCAGCAACAAGAAAAACACGATTTACATTTTCAAAATCAAATGTCCCAATTTTTAATGCATAACTCATAGTTGTTTTTCGTATTTGTATTTATTACCCAAATCACTTTTATTAAACCCCAATCTTTCAAAGGACTTGATGGAAGGAATATTTGACTTTAGTACCTCTCCACTTATAACTTTTATTTTGCAAAATGGAATTAAATAGTCTTCTAAAAACCTCTCAATTCCTTTTTTAAGCAATATCTGTCCAAAACCTTTTCCATGATAATCAGGATCAATTAAATAACTTATTAGTGATTCATCACTTATTATATCAAATCTTACTGATCCGATTGGAGTTCCCTTATATTCAGCTATATAATAAAAACAAAAAGGATTGCCCAATTTTTCGCTAAACCAGTTAGTATGTTCAGTGAATGATATTTGATGGCGATTCAAAGAGTACTGACGCACTTTAATATTGGATGCCCATTTATGAGTGATTTCAAGATCCTCCTTCCTTACATCCCTCAGTGTAATAATTAACTCATTATTTAATTGATCAATGAGCTTCAGTATTCTTTCTTTTGAACCTCCATTTATTATTTTTTTAGATTTTAGTGGAGTCATAAGAGCCTCTTTAATTGCTTTACCTAATTCAATTATAGAAAATAAACCTGCATCAAAAAAAATCTTAGCTTTTCTACAATTTTCATATACATGTCTTTGATTTTCTACTGTGATACCTGAAATAACCTTACATCCTGAAGCCAAAGCCTCGAAGAATAGACTACTAGTGGGTACTATTGCTATGTTTGCTTCCAAAAAGGCATCCAACATCTGTTTTGCATTAAGATTTTGTCGATGATCAATCCTCTTATCGGTTAATAAGAGTTGAACAAATTTTGAGGTTTTATTAAAAGCGATGCCAGTAACAACAATGATCTTTTCAAATTTTTGTAATTCAGAAACAAATCTAAGTGTTTTAATAGTCAACTCTTTGGGGTCAGCACCACCAAAGCAAATAAATACCACCCCGCTGTTCTTAAAATATCTTGTTTTTTTTGTTTGCGCTAAGAAGTTTTGACGAAGTAAAACATAATTCAACCCTAAGGCAAATATCGTATAGGGTTGTGCTTTATAATCCTTTGGCACAATACCTGGAGTATAGTTTATTATTAGGTCAGCAAAGAAAACTTTATTGTGTAGATCATCAATACAAATCAATTTAGCACCCTTCTTCTTTATAGTTTTTTGATAATCTGTACTGAAATTATAACCGTCGAGAATTACAATATTATCATGTGTAACTAAATTTATAAATTCATCTTCATTCACAATTCGGGCTAATTTAAAACCACCGTCCCTTAGTTCATTTTCAAATATGTTGGGAATTGAATGACAGAAAAAGGTAATATTATACTCAGCTTTAATCATTTGAGCCAATGCCAAACATCTTACTAAGTGCCCAAGTCCAATTTTTTCATTGCCATCGGCACGGATATATACTAAGGTTTTCAGTATCACAATTAATTTAATCTTTTAAAACCAGCATGACAAATTGGTCCCTTCAACATGGAATAAACATCTCTTCCATCTTCAAAAGACCTGATATCAGCAAATAAAGGTTCGATAGCGTCAAAGTAACCATCTAATATCTCCACAGAATGTTCTATACAAACATAGATGCTATTACTGGCAAGATATCCTTTCGAAAGCATTTCTTGCGTAATATAAGTTTTATAAGCTAAATTGTTTTTACTAGTGAAACTGAAACCTGCCAGAGCTGGCAATCCCCATTGGTTGATGGAAATTTGATATTTCGTGGCAAGTTGTTGCCAACGTTTCTTAATATCATTCCCAGTTTTGGTTATAATTTCCCAGGATTTTATTCTTTCCATAACTTTGAGTGTGGCAAGTGCAGCCGAAGGTCCAATACGCTCAGTCCAAAATGTACTACTGATGAAGGTCTTTTGGGCGGCTTCCATTATCTCTCGTTTACCAATGACAGCTGAAATGGCATATCCATTCCCAAGTGCTTTCCCAAACAAAGCCATGTCTGGTACTACATTATACATCTTATGCAAACCGCCAAAAGTTTGTCTGAAACCTGACGTACACTCATCAAATATTAATACTATATTCCGTTCATTCGCTAATTGTCTAACTTTGTGAAGAAAATTATCTTCCGGCCCCATATTCCTAGATACTTCCATTTTTATAACTCCTATATTATGGTTATTAGCAATGTCAAGAAGTTCTTGATAGTTGTTATAATTAAATGGGAAAACAGTACCTCTTAGGCATTTTGGAACTCCAGCGGTATCAAGCCCAGGTAACAAATGACTGGCTAATCTTTGTTCATCACCTAGGTTTGCAGACAGGTACCAGTCGTGCCAACCATGGTAGCCACAAATAGCGACTTTATCTTTACCTGAAGCAGCACGCGCTATTCTTATTGCTATGGCATTGGCTTCTCCTCCACTACGAGCAAACCGAACCATATTAGCCCAAGGATGTAACTCAATCAATTTCTCTGCTAATTCAACTTCCTCTGGACAATTTAATGTGGACATATTTCCTAATTTAATTGTACGTAATATTGCCTTGTCCACCCCTTCATGTCCATATCCAAGAATGTTAGTCCCGATTCCCATAATAGATACGTCAATGTATTCATTTCCATCCAGATCCCATACTCGGCAATCTTTAGCTTTACTATAATATGAAGGCCATAGATCAGGAAGAAACATTTCTGGTCTTTTTGAAAGCAACATTGTTCCACCTGGAATCAATGTTTTTGCTTTTTTATAGAGTTCTTGTCCTTTACCCATTGCTATAAATTTATGTTTTTTTGTATTGATTTTTCATATCCTTCATTTCTCTTAAGATGTTGATTAATCATTTTAATCTCGGGATACAACTCAAGAGCCTTAACATACTCAAGCCAAGGTTTCTCAGGTCCGATTAATTCCACTAATTTTTCAATTGCACAAAAATCTTCTAATGTGTCAACTGTCAATCTGAATTCTGAATAGTCTTTGTCATTTATAACACAATCTGAACTAAACAGGTTTCCTCCATTATATGTTGAGTTTTTCCAAATATATGGTGTAACATGTTCTAATTCTGAAATGAGGTGAGCTTCTTTCAGTGCTCTTTTCAAAACGGTAAATTTAAATACCTCAGTATCTATACCATCAGGAAATGTTGGACGCAATGTATTTGATACATAATCAAAGTCTCTTGATAAAGCATGTTGAATTATGCGGTCAATTTCGTCAGGATCAATCAATGGACAATCAGAAGTTAAACGTACTATCCAATCTGGATCTTCAGGTAATGCGGTTTTATAAAATCGCTCAAGCACATTATTGATAGAACCTTTATAAACTTCAATTCCTAATTTTGTACATATTGCGACTATCTTCTCAGCATCTGGTTCTGTTGTTGTAGCTACCTTTATCTTTGTAATTAATTTTGATCTGAGAATCCGTTTTAGATGAATTTCTAGCAATGATTCACCATGGATTTCTTTAAGTATTTTTTCAGGCAATCGTGTAGAGCCTATTCTCGCCTGCGTAATAGCAAGTATCATCATTTAGCTAATTCCAATTCTTTGGATAAAGTAATTCAGTCTCGTGTACCACTATTTTATTTATAGTATCTAAAATGTCCGAATGAAGATTAAATCCAACAATTTCTAAATTTTTTTTAAGATGAGCCAGATTATCGACCCCAATTATAACATGATCAATCTCTGGCTGTTGAATAGCATAAGAAAGAGCTAAAGTTTCAATTGATATGCCACTTTGTTTTGATAGTTTATTAATCTTAAACAAATAAGGTATTAACGGCGCCAATTTAGTAGGAATATCGTTTAAAGTCTTGAAAAACAAACCCTGCAAAAAAACTGATCTAACCTGGAGCTCTTTCCCCTTATCCTTCCCATATTTCATTAAATTCCCCCTTTTTGACCGATTATCGAGCAGGTTAAACGGAAATTGAATAACATCAATTATTTCAGAATTGATAGCGGATTTTAGTTCATCATTATTATAAACTGATAAGCCAATCTTGGTAATTTTTCCATCCTTTTTCAAAATCTCAAGTTCCTTCTGTAATGAGGGAAATTTTATGAAATCGTTATATCTATGATAGAAATAGACGTTTAAATGATTTATTTTAAGTTTCGCTAATGATCCGGCAATTTGCAAAGGAAGAGGAACCCCATCCCATATAAACTTAGAATTAATTAAGAACTTCCCCGGAAATCTAGCATTGAATTTTCCAATAATCTTTGAAGCATTTCCATAAGCATCTGCAGTGTCCACAAAGTTTATACCATGATTTTGTGCATAAATAAGTATTTCAAATACTTTTTCCTGGGAGGGCATTCCAAATTCATTATTAATTCCATAATCCAAGCCGAACTGAGTTGTCCCGAGGATGATTTTTTTCTGATTCATTACATTACTATTACTACTAAAGTTATTTCCGTTCAATTAATTTTTCAACAATTATTACATCAATATATTCACCATTAAAGAAAACATGTTTTTCAAAACGACCAACTTCACGCCAACCACATTTTTGAGTCATTTTGAATGAACCAAAGTTATTGGCATAGATTCCGCCCCAGATTTTATTAAGATTCAGATCTTTAAAAGCAATTTTTTCAATAAGCATGAGCACTTCTGACCCAACACCTTTAGTCCAGTTATCTTTTTTACCAATCGCCAAACCTATATCACAATATCTATGTATTGGATGAATGTTCCCTATTTTTACATTTCCAATATGTGTATTGTCTGATAATAGAAAAACACCGAAAAGATAATTATTCCGATCCCTTATAAGGGAATCAATATATTCGAGTGAGCTTTTGTGTGTATGTGTTTGCCATTTACTTTCGAGATACTGAGTAACTTCAGGATCATTCATCCAATTTACATAAGCATCAGTAACATCTTCTGGAGTTAAGAGTCTTATATAGACTTGTTTTCCAACTGCTTTCATAGGTTACTATAAATAATTATACTTTGTTGAATAAAATTCCTCAATTTTCTCTATAACAAATAACTGTTCTTCTAACTTTAACGTTGGGTATATGGGTAAACTTAGACAATGATTATAATAATTTTCCGCATGAGGTAGATCTTTTTCCTTCCATCCAAATTGTTTATAATATGGCATCAAATGCACGGGAATGTAATGAACTTGCGCAATGATGTTGTGACCTCTAAGATGTTTTATCAATTCATTTCGGTTTTGAAATTCAACTACATAAAGATGATAAGCATGACCCTTGATGATACCTGTTTGTTTTATAATAAAGGATTTTCCATGAAATGCCTTTTCATAAACTGAAGCGATTTCTTTTCTCCTTATAAGACCATTCTCAGCACGTTTGAGTTGACTATTGCCAAGCGCAGCTTGGAAATCCGTAATACGATAATTATAACCTAGTTCCTGCATCTCATAATACCATATCCCGTGATTATTATGCATTAAATCAGGTATTTGCTGAATACCATGTGAGCGTAAGTTCTGTAATTTATGGTATAATATTTCATTATTGGTTGTAATCATTCCACCTTCGCCAGCAGCGATATGTTTTACAGGGTGAAAAGAAAATATAGCCAAGTCTGCATATTTTCCATCGCCGCAGTTATGTTTTACCCCCTCTGAATCAATAAAATATCCTCCCGGGGCATGACAAGCATCTTCAATAATCCAGAGGTCATATTCTTCAGCTATTTTTCTGAAAGCCTCAAGATCAATAGGTAGGCCTGCGAAATCTACAGGAATAATACCTTTAAAAGTTCCTTTTTCTTCTGATTCAAGAAGTTTCTTTACTTCATTTATATCCAGCAAGTAGGTTTCGGGATCAATATCTGCAAAAATAACGTCTCCTCCACAATATTTTATACAGTTAGCTGAAGCAGCAAAAGTTATTGGTGTTGTAATGACCTTATCGCCTGGTTTAACATTCATTACCATAGCCGAGAGGTGAAGTGCTGCAGTGCCATTTGATACGGCAATGGCATATTTCACTCCTATATATCGAGCAAATGCTGCCTCAAACTCTTTTATTTTTGGACCTTGAGTAAGCCAGTCAGATTTTAACACTTCAACAACAGCGTCAATATCTTCCTGCGTTATGTTTTGACGGCCGTAGGGAATTCTATGATGCATTTTCAAGATGGGATGAAATTTGGATCCACATATGTTTTTATCAGTTCTCTCATCTCTTCAACACTTACCCATTCATTGTTCTCACAAGAATTGTAACGAAAGCCGGGTTCTACCTCTTTTGCATTATAATGATTGATATATCTTATCCTATCAGATCCTGAAGGCAGAATTGCATAATATTTTCCTATATCAATTGTAGTATTAGAATCACTTTCTGTAATCATTTCTTCATGCAATTTTTCTCCGGGCCTGATACCTACATATTCAATTTTGGCATTTGGAGCAATAGCTTTTGCAACAGTCATTATTCTGTAAGATGGAATTTTTGGTACAAAGAGTTCTCCTCCAAGTGAATTCTCAATAGCCCATATTACCATTTCGACACCGTCTTCAAGAGAAATGTTAAACCTGGTCATATCCTTATGAGTTATAGGAATGGCCCCTCCGTTCTTGGCTTTATTTAGAAAGAATGGTATCACTGATCCTCTTGAACCCATCACGTTACCATATCTTACTACGGCAAATTTTAAATCTCTTATTCCTTTTATATTATTTGCTGCAATAAATAACTTATCTGAAACTAACTTTGTGGCGCCATAAAGATTAATTGGTGCCGCAGCCTTATCAGTCGAAAGAGCAATGACTATTTTTACTTGCGAGCTCAAAGAAGCATCTATAATATTCTGTGCTCCCCCTATATTTGTTTTGATAAATTCATCAGGATTATACTCCGCCGCAGGAACTTGCTTCAAGGCTGCGGCATGAATGATAATATCTATACCTTCACAAGCTCTTTTGAAACGTTGGCCATCTCTTACATCTCCAATAAAAAAACGTATTTGTGGAAATAAATTGGAGGGATATAACTGGGCCATTTCATATTGCTTTAACTCATCTCGTGAATATATAACCAGACGTTTTAACTCTGGATAACGCTTTAGAATTAATTCCGTGAATTTCCTTCCAAATGAACCAGTTCCTCCTGTAATAAGTATTGATTTGTAATTTAACATTATTTGATAAATTTTTGTTAAGTCAGTAAAACATTATGTTTTAATCATATTATATGTAATGTTTTGGGTTCATATGGTTGATTCCTAATGAAGTGGAAATTTATCATTAAATTAAAAAATAAACTACAAAAAAGTCATAATACGCAAATGTAATTGGTCACTTCTTCCTACAGCTTCGCCCTGTCAGTCACATTGCAGTGTGTCTGATCAGGATCAGGTGTATGTTATTCTGCAGGGGTTTCAGCATTAGCTGAAACGGACTGCCAATATTGCCTCATCCTTTCGCCGGGGCGGGATGATGGGATACTATTTTACTGTCCTCGTTGCTCCATAAAGGCAGGAGGTCAGACAGTTTCATTTTCAACAGATAGTTCTCCGCTTCACCGGGCTCCAGCACAATATAGCTGACTTTACGGCCGGAAAGGCCTTCAGCCTGGATCACCTTGCGGGTCAGGTATTCCCGGTCGATGTCGGCGCCAACGATGATCAGCTCAATTACCGGGCTGTCTTTACCGCGGGCAAAATCGCCGGTGAGGTAAATGCTTTGCAGCAGTCCCATGCGGTGGATCACCTTTTCGATCACCAGGTCGATACCCGACTCCTTCATGATCAGATTGTGAATATCCCTGAACAACGGGTGCTTTACATTGGCCTGGTATACTTTTTTATTGCCATCGCGGATGGCATCCAGCAACCCCGCTTCCTCAAACCGGTTCAGCTCCACCCGGATCGAATTGGAGGATTCCCCGAATTCGGTCTCCAGTCCGCGGAGGTGGGCTTTGGTGCGGCTGTTGAGGAAAAACTTCATCAACAGCTTAACACGGGTTTGGGAAGTTATGAGGGTTTGGATCATGGTTTTATAAACGGGGAATGAGTAATAAAATTACTCAATAATTATTAGAGTGCAAATATTTTTATATTTTTTTTAGTTTGAGCGGGAGAGGGGGAGAGGGGGAGAGGGGGGGATGGGGAGAGGGGGAGACAAGGAGACAAGGAGACAAGGAGACAAGGAGACAAGGAGACAAGGAGACAAGGAGACAAGGAGACAAGGAGACAAGGAGACA
>JAFGOZ010000485.1 GCA_016926235.1 Bacteroidales bacterium
CCACGAAGCTTTTACCTGAGCGGATGATTTTCGCTTATAATCATGCTTGTGTGTGTTAAAATATTTATCATGGATGTTTCATTTTAACCAATGTCTTTTTCATAAATCAATATTAGCAGTTTACAACCATATTTTGATCCACATACCAAATGTAACCCTCTACATCTTGGAGGCCCATTTTCTGTGCGTAATTCATGTATTCGGTTACCTGCTTTTTGTGCGATGGTTGTTCCGTTTGACCAAATTTATAGTCAATAATCACCGTTTTGTCATCCTTCATCATTACCCGGTCAGGGCGTCGTGTTTTTCCTCCCTTATCCAAAATGGTCGCTTCTGTTTTTACCTTCCATGCAGGGCTAAACCAGCTTCTTACCTTTTCGTTTTTAAATAATTGACTTGTTTTTTTGAATATATTTTCAGCTTCTTTCGTATTAATTTTCCCTTTCATCACAAAGGATAACAATACCTTATCTATGTCACTTATCAGTTTAATATTGGCAAAAAGCTCGTGCATTAGTTTTCCGTAATTAATTTTATCTGAAAATAAATCTTGTTTATCTGTCAGGTAGTTTTCTGAACTAAACTTTAGCGCTAAACGATTTGAAATGTTGCTGCTTACATGTTTTAGAAGCTCATAACTATTCACGTTGTCTTTCATCCTATCGGGATTAGTTTTTGGTAGCTTTCCCCAGGTTAATTCCCCTGATTCATTGTTCCAGTATTTTTTGAGTTCTCCGGTTTCATCATGTAATATAGAATTTATTATAAGATCAGAAACTGTTTTTATTTTGTCATTCTTATCAGTGAAGGGTAACATTACATATAAAGCTTCACAAGCACGCGTAAACGCTACATACAATAGATTTAAATTGTCAAAATATGATTTGTTCTTCTCCTCGTAGTAATCTTTATTAAACGATGTGCTATTGAGACCTGATGAATAAATTAATGGAACCTGTGATAGTTGATTGATAGGAGATAAGGTTGGTGAGCACCATATTATACTGGGTTTGTTATCAATACTCCAGTTGCAATAGGGGATTATTACTGCTTTAAATTCCAATCCCTTAGATTTATGAATGGTTAAAATTTGAATGGCATCCTGAAGGTCCGAAAACTGTACGGCTTCTTTTTTGCCTTTATCTTCCCACCATTCCAAAACATATTGCAAGGAAGTTCTTTCTTCCTGGCTGATAGCAAAAATGCAGTCGAGAAAAGTCTCTAAAAATGGCAGTTCTGTTGTTTTTGTATTCAATTTCAGAGACTTGATAATTAATTCTGTTAGTTCATAGACAGGGAGCGCAAGAATTGAAACCATTGGGATGCCAAGTATTTGCAGCATCAGGTCTTCTTCCTTCTTCATATCTTGCATATTGAATAGCTTATGAAGCTGCGTGGCCTTGTTATCATTAATAAGACTAATTATATACTTGATCCGTGCAATATTGGGTTTGTCATCTGGGTTAACAATATATTTTATAACACCTATGATGAGTTGAATAGCCCTGGATGTTTCTAGAAATAATGATTCATTTGAAATAAAATCATTGTTATAAGGACAATCTGCAGATTTACTGTCCTTATATTGAATAAGATAATCTGCCACCTGTTTTCCTTCGTTTTTTGTACGGACGAGAATAGCAATATCCCGGGCTTTGAATCCATTATCTTCCAATTCTTCGATATAATGGCTAATGCTTTCAAGAATTTCAAAGTTTATATCTTCATTCGTATCTTTCTCTACTTTTTTTATCTTAATTAAGCCGCCTGAATTTTTTGATTTTTCGGGAATATTTTGTTCTACATCCTGATAAAAGTCTTTCATATTATGAGTGAAGGGAATAAGATTTTGATCTGAATCAAGTCCAACCAGTTCATTATTATAAACATCCTGGAGAAGTGAGGAAGCATTTTTGAAAAGGCCATTATTAAATCCAATGATATTAGATCTGCTTCGATAATTAAAAGGCAGATTTTCTGTCATAATACCCTGGGAGGCAAAATCTCTTGGAAGGCTTTCAGTCATAATGGACCAGTCACTGTTTCGCCAACGATATATAGATTGCTTAATATCCCCAATAACCAGACATTTATTATTGCCTGCTATCATATCTATAACAAGGGGTTTCAGGTTCATCCATTGCATACGTGAGGTATCCTGAAACTCGTCAATCATTATATGGCGGTAATAGTTGCCCAACTTTTCATAAATAAAAGGGGTATCATTACCTTCCATTATGCTATAGAGTAATTTTGTCACATCGTTCAGGACAAAACGGTTTTGTTCATTAGAATAGTCAATTATCCTGCTCGAGATATCGGTGAGTATGCCAAGTGTGAAAATATTCTTTAATACAGAATGAACTGAAGCATAAAGTTTAAAGTTTTGAATGAGGATTTTTAGATTATTATTAAGTGAAAAGATGACTAATTGTTCAATTTCATTTTTGCGGGGGGAATTTTTAGAATACCAATTGTCGGGTGCGTCAATTCCCTTTAGCATGTAAGAGTTTGGTGGTGAAAATTTTTTTAAAGCGTATTTATAAAATATGCTTGCCGCCCCTCTCATTTTATTTGAAAAATCATCAATATCTAAACCATGGTCAGAAATTTGCTTTAAGCTTTCTTCTGCAGTCTGAACCAAAGTCGTTTCTATTGAAGATTTGTATTGATATAGTTTTTCAACATATGATGTCATAAAAGATTTGTCCTGAAGAAGTTTTATAGTGTCAGGATCAAATAGTTTATATCCTTCTTTAAATACCTCATGTCCCAAAGAAAGTATATTTTTCTCAATGTTCCAGGACCCTTTTTCATCCATAGTATTGAGTGTGAATTCAGTTAACCAGTTGCGGAGAGTAGTATTTTCATTCAGATCGAAGAATAGGCTGTCAACTGCGTGCTTGAGAACGGTTTCTGTATCAAATTCGAGGTTATAGCTCATATGGAGGCGTAATTCCCTTATAAAAACTCTGAAAACCCGTTGAAAGAAACTGTCAATTGTACCAATGGCGTACTTTGAAAAATCATGTAATATGCAGTTGAGAAGCCCGGATGCGCGTTCTTTTATTTCCTGGTATGAAATATTAAAATGTGATGATAATGTTTTTCTGAAATTAGTCTCTTGTTCATTTGCTAGTTTCCATAACTCTTCAATTATCCGGTTTTTCATTTCACTGGCTGCTTTGTTTGTAAATGTAAGAGCCAGTATGTGCTTATAGTTCTGGGGATTTGAAAATATCAGGAACAGGTATTCCTCAGTAAGTTTGTATGTTTTACCAGATCCGGCAGAAGCTTTGTAAATGGTTAATTGGGACATGTAAGCAGAAATATATGAGACCTGACAGGGTTTAAAATCCTGTCAGGTTTATTATAAAATTTCTTTTAAAAGTAATGAAATTGGAAGAAGGAAGAAAAGAGAGGATTAAAAACTTTCAACAAATTTTTTACGTATTTTAGCTAACTCTACCTTAAGGTTGTTAAACTCTTCTTCAGTGATACTTACCACTTTTCCACCAGCAAAAATAAGGGAACCGTCTTCAGCTTCAATAACAGATGTTTCTTCTAATTCAGTCTCGGTTAATGAGTTAAAGATATCAAATACAGGCTTTACATCTTCAATGGTTTCTTTTACATATTCATAATCCTCGAAGTTGTCCATGTATTGTTGTAAATTATAAACCGCGTATTTTTGCTCAGCGAGTTTTGTTACGGCAGTATTTGTTTTAGAATAATCTCCGACTAAATGGATTGAAATATAAAGACATTCAATGTAAGCTCCTGCGGTAATGATTGCAAGGGTTTTTTCGTTTTCAGTAATTGAAAAGTGCTCAACTATTTTATTATATGAATCTCTTGCTAAGAGTTTTAATGAATCAATGCTGGTAAGATTCTGTTGTATACGGTTAAATAAATCTTCACTTTCTGAAGAAGAAATATGAAGTTTATTACTGAGTTTATTAATTACTGCAAAATAATCCAGTGATTCTTTTGTTTTTTCAAAAATGGTAAGGTAGGCCAGATCACTTGTGTAAACCCCCAGGTTTATAGCTTGGGCCCTTGAATTTGAATATTTATCAGCTGATTCTATTTTATTTGTAAGATCCGGGTTAAAATGTAACTCTCCCTGATTTATTACATCAAATATTTCTTCAGAAGAAGGAAATTTGTAGTAAACCTTTTCACTCATTTTCTCTTTATAAGTAAAAAACTGTAAACTGTCAATGTTTACCTGTTCTTCTTTTGAAGATTTAAGGTTACACGCCTGAAATAGCACTATGCTGGCCGAAATTAATATGAAATATTTCCTGTACATAATTGAATTTTTTTATTTAAATCCCTTTTCTTCCCTTAACCGGGAACCAATTAACACACCCACGCAGCGTTTTGTAGGATCACCTTTTTCACCGTTTTCAGGTAATTCAGGTATTTCTACTTCCAAAATGAACCGTTTTGTGGTTTTTATTGAGAACTTAACAGTGTCTATGTAGTTTTGTTTGGCGTTGTCGAAAAGTAAGGGCTTTTTTTCAGAATCTTCATAAATTTTCCAGTGTATGCGTTTATATCTTTTATCACCACATACAGAAATGTAATAATCCATTCCTTCAAATACTACAAAATGCATTTCAGATGTTTGACCTATGGCAAATTCTCCACTGGCAGATTGTCCGTTATAGTAAAACGAGAAATCCGGAATCCGACACACACGTTCATGAAAATCGATACATTTTTGCGAAAATATCTGGGTTGTTAAAAACAAAAATCCCAGAATGGCTAAGCTTTTTTTAAGGTTTTTCATTGCTAACTTCATATTTTAAATAGCATTGCATAAAACAAAATTAGTGATACTGTTTGAATTAGACAAAAGCGCTGCAATATTATTAAAAAAAAATAATTATTACAAACGTTAGATAAGATATATATATCTAATTATTAATTGTTTGATGAATAAAAATGTATGATTGTATTTTAAAACATATAATGATTTTATTTTTGACTTAGAGAATAAAAACTAAAAAGATGAGAAATTACCAACAATATTTATCAAACCCATTAACATGTCTTGCAAAAAAATATAAAATGACTATGTTTGTAACTTTCAAAAAATAAATCATTATTTATGCCAAGTTTTGTATTAAATGATAAATGTGACGGATGCAAAGCGCAGGATAAGACTGCCTGCCAATATATATGTCCTAATGATTTGATGATCCTGGATAAGGAAACCAATAAAGCATATAATCGTGCTCCGGAAATGTGTTGGGAATGTTATAATTGTGTTAAGATTTGTCCCAACCAGGCGGTTGAAATACGAGGATATGCCGATTTTATGCCTTTGGGAGGGTATGTGCAACCCATGCGTAGTTCGGATGCTATCATGTGGTCTGTTCGTTTCAGAAACGGTCAGGTAAAAAGGTTTAAATTTCCAACTCGTACAACACAAGAAGGATCTGCAGTACCAAACGGAGGATTTGGAGATACCAGTGATGATATAAATAGTCCGTTGTTAAGAACAGAACCAGAATCACTAGGAACTAATGAATTAGAAAAACTTTAAAGAATGAATATTGAAAATTTTGAAACAGTTGAGATAACAACTGACCTACTCATACTTGGTGGGGGTATGGCTGCTTGTGGTGCAGCTTTTGAAGCTGCTCACTGGGCTAAAATGAATAATTTAAAGGTAACAGTGGTAGATAAAGCCAGTATGGATCGTAGTGGTGCTGTAGCAATGGGTCTGTCTGCTATTAATCTCTATCTTGGATTAAAGGACAAGAAAAATACCATTTCCGATTATGTACAATATGTTCGAAACGATCTGATGGGTATTGTACGTGAGGATTTGGTGGCTAACATTGCCCGTCATGTGGATAGTACCGTACATTTGTTCGAAAAATGGGGTTTGCCTATCTGGAAAGATGAAAACGGAGGCTATGTAAATGAAGGTCGTTGGCAAATAATGATACATGGAGAATCCTATAAAACAATTGTGGCTGAGGCTGCCAAAAATGCTTTAAAAGACCTGGGAGAAAATGGCCAGTATTTTGAACGGGTGTTTATTACAGAACCCATTTTGGATGGAGACCGTTGTGTTGGCGCTGCCGGTTTTAGTGTTCGTGAAAACAAATTTTACATATTTAAAGCGAAGGCTGTACTTGATACGATGGGTGGCGCCGTTCACATATTCAGACCCCGTTCGGTAGGCGAAGGATTGGGGCGTTCATGGTATCCTCCCTTTAATTCTGGTGCCAGTGCTTACTTTACATTAAAGGCGGGTGCTGAGATGACATGTCAGGAGGTACGCTTTGTTCCGGCACGTTTTAAAGATGCCTATGGCCCGGTTGGTGCATGGTTTTTACTATTTAAAAGTAAGGCTACCAATGCCCTGGGTGAAGATTATATGGAGAAAAACAAAGAAGAATTGAAAAACTGGTTACCTTATGGTGATGCAAGGCCTATCCCAACAAATCTTAGGAACCATTTAATGCTGATGGAGGTTAAAAAGGGAAATCACCCCATATACATGTGTACACACGATGCTATTAAAGATATTACCGAACAAATAACCGACGAGAAGGAAGCAAAACGTAAACTTAAGGAACTGGAAAACGAGGCCTGGGAAGACTTTTTGGATATGACCGTCAGCCAGGCATTACTTTGGGCCTCTACCAATGTGTTACCTGAAGAAAAGCCTTCAGAGATTAATGCCTGCGAACCTTACTTTATAAGCTCACATTCAGGTGCCTCAGGTGCATGGGTAAGCGGACCCGAGGATTTTGCCCCCGACGGTTATAAGTGGGGTTATCCTAATATGACTACTGTAAAAGGATTATTTGCTGCAGGAGATGCATCAGGAGCTTCAAGTCACAAGTTCTCCTCCGGTTCGTTTACAGAAGGTCGTATTGCTGGTAAATCAGCTATAAAATTCTGCATTGAGAATGCCGGACTACCATCTATTGACCCGGGAAGAATTAGTGATATAAAAAATCAGATATTACAGCCATTGGCAACATTTGAGCAACATAAAGGATACTCAAGCGATAAGGATATAAATCCTAATTTTGTGAAGCCTAAGATGTTTATGTTCCGTTTGCAAAAAATTATGGATGAATATGCCGGAGGGGTATCAACAAACTTTATAACATCTGAAAACCTATTGAAAAAAGGACTCGAATTCCTTCAGTACATGAAAGAAGATGCTGTAAAATTGGGAGCTGAAAACCTTCATGAACTTATGAGATGTTGGGAGAATGTTCATAGGATGTGGCAAGCAGAATCGCATATCAGAACCATGCTTTATCGTGAAGAAACCCGTTGGCCAGGTTATTATTTCCGTTCTGATCATCCGCGGATGAAAGAAGATTGGCATTGTTTTGCCAATTGTAAATGGAATCCTCAAACAGGAGACTGGGAAATGCTGAAGCGTGAAGTAAAAGAACTTGTATAAACATATCATCATTGGACAAACAAAAGGTTGATATAGTGGTAATTGGTGGAGGTATAAGTGGCATTACCACGGCCATTGAAGCTGCAGAGACCGGGTATAAGGTGATTCTCATTGAAAAGCTACCTTATCTTGGTGGTCGTGTTGTTAAGGTAAACCGCTATTTTCCTAAACTTTGTCCTCCAACATGTGGTTTGGAAATAAATTATACCCGCATAAAAGCCAATCCGAATATATCCGTTTTTACTTCTTCTGAAGTTGATAAAATATCTGGAACCAAAGGAGCATTTGAAATACTTGTTAAACGTCAGCCAAATTATGTAAATACTGATTGCACAGCTTGTGGTGAGTGTGAGAAGGTTTGTCCTGAATCCAGAAAGGATGAGTTCAATTACAATTTATCCACAACAAAAGCCATATATATGCCTCATGGTATGGCTTATCCCTGGAAGTACACCATTGATGACAATACTTGTCAAAAGGAAGCCTGCAATAAATGTGTTGAGGTTTGCAAATACAATGCGATAGATTTAAACGCAAGCCGGGAAAACATTTATATTGAAGCTGCGACTGTTGTTATTGCTACGGGATGGAAACCATATGGGGCTGCAAAAATTGATAACCTGAAATATGCCCGATATGATGACGTAATTTCCAATGTGGAGATGGAGCGCCTGTCAGCACCTGATGGACCTACTAAAGGTGAGGTTTTGAGATTCTCCGATAATAAAAAGGTGAATTCTATTGCATTTGTTCAATGTGCAGGCTCGCGGGATGAAAAGCATCAGGCTTGGTGTTCGGGAGTTTGTTGTTCTGCTTCATTAAAACAGGCTTTGGCATTTATGGAACATAACAAGGAAGCTGAAGTAACCATTTTTTATATTGATATCCGGGTAAGTGGCAGGAATGAGGATTTTCTTGAAAGAGTGAAAAATCAAGGAAAAATTGAGCTGATCAAGGGCAAGGTGGCTGATATCGATTATAACAAAGCTACCGAAAAATACATTGTTCATGCTGAAAATATTGAAGTTGGAAAGAAAATGTATAAGGAATTCGATATGGTTGTGTTAGCCACAGGTATTGAGGCGGAATTGCCTGATATTATAGGTGATAGTGCGGATCAGTTTGGTTTTATTTCCGAAGCAAAGTTGCAGGAAGGTATTTTTGCAGCTGGTTGCTGCAAGAAGCCCATGGATGTGAGTTCATCTTTAAAAGATGCAACAGGTAAGGCTTTAAAAGCTATACAGGTTGTTCGTAATCCAAATTAGTATGGAGACAGGAGTATTTATATGTTCAGGATGTAATATTGGTGAAAGCATTGATGTTAGTGCTTTACAAGATATTGCTTTGTCTGAATGCAAGGTGAAATCCTGTTGCAGCCATCCCTTCCTGTGCAGCAAGGAAGGGATTGATAAAATGAATAGCGATATTACTGAACAACAACTCTCAAAAATAGTTATTGCAGCATGTTCACATCGTCAACAGGCTGATGCATTTCAATTTGGCAATAAAGTATATGTTGAAAGGGTTAACCTTCGTGAACAGGTTTCCTGGAGTCATAAGCCCGGTGATGAAGATACCCTGATGCTGGCTGAAGACTTGCTCAGGATGGGCATAGCAAAAGCAAAATATTCCATTAACCCTGAACCTTATATTGGAGATAATTTAAGTTCAGATATTTTGGTTGTAGGGGGTGGAATTACCGGGATTACATCTGCTTTGGAAGCAGCTAAAGCTGGATACAACATAATTTTGGTGGAAAGGGAAAAAGATTTGGGAGGTTATATGAAAGAACTCCACAAAGTGTACCCTCAGCATGCTCCCTTTACGCAAATGGAAGAGTGCAATATTCCGGCCAGGGTGCTTGATATTCTGGCATTCGATAATATAACCATTAAAACTTCAGCTGAGGTTGTTAAGGTTTCAGGACAACCCGGTATGTTTGATGTGGAGTTGCTACAAAATGGCAACAGAGAAAATCACAGAGTGGCAGCCATTATTATGGCCAATGGTTGGAAACCTTATGATGCCAATAAACTTACTAAATACGGATATACTGAAAACAGCAACGTAATTACCAGTCTTGAGCTGGAAATAATGGCGCGTGATGGAAAGATTATCCGGCCATCGGATGGGAAAACAGCTAAATCGGTTTTATTTATACAATGTGCCGGATCGCGGGACAAGGAGCACTTATCTTACTGTTCAAATTATTGCTGTGCCACATCCCTAAAGCAAACCCAATATATACGCAATATAAATAAAGACTCGCTTGTTTATATTGTATATAAAGACATTCGGACTCCCGGCCATAACGAGGTTTTTTACAAAACAGTTCAAAACGATGACCAGGTATTTTTCACCAAAGGAGATATAGTTCAGTTAGGTCAACATGGAGATGAGGTGGTTGTGACACTTTCAGACAAACTACTTGGTGAGGAGATAAATATAAAGGTGGACCTGGTAGTATTGGCTATTGGTATGACTCCGGCATCTACAGAAGATCTAAATCTAACATACCGCCAGGGTAAGGGATTACCCATGCTAAAATACGATTTTCCGGATTCGCATTTTATATGCTTTCCTTATGAAACCAGAAGGACAGGTATATATGCTGCAGGAACAGTGCGAGCACCCATGGATAGCAAAGCATGTATGGAAGATGCACAGGGTGCGACTATGAAAGCCATTCAATGCATTGAAAACCTGAAATCAGGAAAGGCTTTGCATCCCAGATCAGGGGATTTATCATATCCTGAACTTTCGCTTGAACGGTGTACAGACTGTAAACGATGCACAGAAGAGTGTCCATTTAGCTCATACGATGAGACAGATAAAGGAACTCCATTACCGAATCCGAACCGTTGCCGTCGGTGCGGTATTTGTTTGGGTGCTTGTCCCGAGCGTATTATTAATTTTTCCAATTACTCAATAAATGCAGTGTCGGAGATGATTAAAGCTGTGCATATTCCGGATGAGTTTGATGAGAAGCCGCGTATATTGGCCTTCGTCTGTGAAAATGATGCTTATCCTGCATTTGATATGGCTGGTCTCAAAAGGTTGGAATACAGCCCTTATGTAAGGATAATTCCGGTAAGGTGTATTGGTTCTGTAAATAAGATTTGGATATCGGATGCACTATCAAAGGGCTATGATGGCATTATGCTTTTTGGGTGCAAACCCGGTGATGATTACCAATGCCATTTTATCCAGGGGAGCGAACTGACACAAAAGAGAGGCGAGAATATTCAGGAAACACTTGATAAAATGATGCTTGAATCAGAACGTATCCATACCGTTTTTCTTGAGATCAATGAGTATGATAAGATTCCGGAAATTATCGAGGAATATATGGAGACCATTGAAACAATTGGATATAATCCATTTAAAGGAATGTAACTTTTAATGGAGAATGTATAATAAAAACTAATAGCCAATAGCTAATAGCTAAAAGCATGAAAATAACCGAGCCCGACATACAATTTATAAGCGAACTTAAGAAGGAAAGCGGGGCACCATTGAAACAATGTATGCAATGTGGTACATGTTCTGTGGTTTGTAAATTGTCACCTGAAGACCGTCCTTTTCCGCGCAAAGAGATGATCCTGGCAGGGTGGGGGATGAAGGATAAACTCATAGGAAATCCGGATGTATGGTTGTGTCATCAATGTGGAGAATGCAGTACATATTGTCCAAGAGGAGTAAAGCCTTCAGATGTATTATCTTCTATTCGTAAATTTACCTATAAGCATTATGCACGGCCAAAATTTTTGGTTAAGATACTAGCTAGTCCAAAATGGATACCTGTTGTAACTTTAGTACCATTATTCATCATCGTTGCAATAATATATTTTGCCGGGACCTTACGAATACCTGATGGATATGTAAATTACTCAGAGTTTTTTCCGCATGCCTGGCTTAACAGCACATTTACCTGTCTGTTCTTTTTGAGCTGCGGTACATTTATAGGAAGTATCAGACGATTTTGGAAAGATATGAAAATTAATTATCCGGCAAATGGGAAGCAACAAGGATGGTTTAGAAGCTTATTTCAGGCAATAAATGAAATATTGAGTCATCGTAATTTTAGCAAATGTAAGGATAAAAAGTTTACCGTTTCTTCTCATTTTCTGGTATTTTGGGGATTCGTCATGTTATTGATAGTTACGCTGTTTGCTATCCTGAGTGTGATAATGGGAACATACCCGATGCCAATAACCAGTCCGGTAAAGATTGCCGGAAATGTTGCAGCCCTGATGCTTACAATAGGTCTGATAAGCATGATCTATAAACGGATAAAGAAGAAAGATGCAGTTTCTCACAGTACTTATTTTGACTGGGTATTTCTGGTTTCTATATTTATTTTAACGATTTCTGGTGTAGTAGTGGAAATGGCCCGTTTTTTAGACTGGGGAGCAGCAGCATATTATATTTATCTGTTTCACTTACTTTTTGTGTGGCTGATAATAATTTACCTGCCCTATACAAAATTTGCTCATATTGTGTATCGAACGACGGCTGTTATGTATAATAAGATGACCGGAAGAAAATAATTATCCTCCTTCGATCAACATATTAAAAGATTTGTTATTTTTATCAGTCCCATTTTGGAGTAGCCCAGGATGATCCGTTAGTTAGCGGATCTTAAGTTGTGGGTCGCATATAACAGGCGGGAGTAGCTCAGGGGTAGTTCGCCAGCTGGCGGATCCCAAGCTGAAGGTCGCACAAAACAAGCGGGAGTAGCTCAGGGGTAGAGCATCAGCTTCCCAAGCTGAGGGTCGCGGGTTCGAATCCCGTTTCCCGCTCAATTATGTTCGAACAATTAACAGTGTCCATCCAGACAATCATTCA
>JAFGOZ010000486.1 GCA_016926235.1 Bacteroidales bacterium
CAGATAAGCCGCTTGGGGTAACCAGTCGGTTGAAAAGAATACCGGGTGATGTATTGAGCGTGTATTCGAGCTCAATCCTCTCTTTTAATTCGGCCATTTGATCGTTTTATATATCGTTTACGGTTACAAGATAGTAGTTTTAAGCAAAAAAAAAAATCATTGTAGAAATATCTTATGGATATTTAGTTGGTTAATATTTTTTTTTTTGTAATTGGTTACAAAGCTGTTGCATTACGATTGAATTTTTTTTTTGAAAAAAGTAAATAGTTGTCTTGGACAGAAAGTTAATAACCCTTACATTTGCAACCGCAAAAACAGGAATGTACTGTTTTATATTATGAATAATGCCGAGGTAGCTCAGTTGGTTAGAGCGCATGATTCATAATCATGAGGTCGGCGGATCATTCCCGCCTCTCGGTACTTGAAAATCATAAAGTTAATTTATTGATTTTGTGAGTAATAAATATAGGATTACGCTA
The DNA here is from genome assembly GCA_016926235.1 of Bacteroidales bacterium. Next base: position 480 of record JAFGOZ010000486.1, read on the forward strand.
ATAGTCGGATTTAAACCTGATTATTGGCGTTTTTTTATTCGTATATATGAAGGTCCATATATTACATAATAGCCCGATTGGCTGCAAAAGGCCAAACAAGTGGGCGAGCAGAAATTCCCAGATTTAAAGGCTCCCCTCTTAAATTATTCAGGAGATATTTCTATATCAAAAAAAGAAAAGTTGTAGTATTATGATTCACAATTACAATGGATCATGGCTTTTATTAGGATAGGTAGTTGGGTGGATTAGTTTAAAACCATCTCCTTACTGTTTTTCTGTATTCCAAATATTCTTTACCGAATGCTTCGTTCATTAAGCTTTCTTCTTTACTGATAAAAATCATTCTGACCAATAAAATAAAAACAAAAGGCAGTAATAATGCTATTAGATTGGTTGATATGACTGAAAATCCAAAAACCAAAAAAAACATCCCAACATACATAGGATTTCGAGTCCTGGAAAATACTCCATCTTTTATCAAATGGGTTGATCTTTCTATTTTTAGTGTGGTTTGGTGTTTGTTAAAAAGCTCTCTTGCTTTACCCATTAACATAAATCCAAAAAAAGCAAAACCTAAACCAATTAAATTAAAAGGAAATAATATGAAGTTATATTGTCCTATAAAAGAGTACAATAATATCATTACTAGAATACTATAAGCAATTAATGCTGGGGGGATGTAAAGGTTTTTCATATTACTAACTTTTAAGATTTTGTTATGGCCTTTTAGCATTGGGATTGATATGATTGACTGATAGTTATGGTTTGTTTTAATTAAAGCTCAAATATAATGTTTTATTGGTTATTGAGTCAAGCTCTGACTTGTTCAGCTAATGATTTTCGAAACGAATAGATTTTTATAACAAGAGCAGAATAATGAGAAACTGTTACGAAAGGTACTTTGAGTGGCTAGAGAGAAAATCCCTCCGAACTGTTTACAAATATTTTTTTCAAGCAAATATCTGTAAATAAGCAAAGAGTATGTGGAATGATACCACAAACATTAACTTTATCACGGTAAATATAACTCTGTAAAGGAAGCATTTTTATCATAAAAAAATCGCCAGCCTTATTAATGGGTGTTTTGATATTTTTCAATATATTTATTTTTTATTTGATATTTGTTTTTACTATTTCCTAATTTATCAATAAACAATCCAAAATTCTTATGAAAAAATTATCATTTTTTACATTGATTCTCCTTGTGTTCGTAATGAGTTCATGTGGTAATTCGAACCCTATACTGACCATTGAAGGAGGAAAGATAGTAGGAGTAGAGACCTCAACTCATGGAGTTATTGCCTACAAAGGCATTCCTTATGCCGCACCTCCGGTAGCCGATTTACGATGGAAAGAGCCACAGCCCGTAATGTCCTGGGATGGTGTAATGACAGCTGACTCCTTTGGTGCTGCAGCTATGCAGGTAACCTGGGATCCTAAGAGTTTTTATGGACGCGAATGGAGGGCCAGTGGATCTGTTCCTTTCGATGAAGACTGCCTTTACCTGAATGTATGGACGCCTGCGGCCGGCATAACAGATAAAAAGCTACCTGTTGCTATGTGGATACATGGTGGTGGATACCGCGAAGGTTATGGTTTTGAACCTGAAATGGACGGTGGAGAAGATTGGGCTTCCAGGGGGGTAATCTTGGTAACGGTGACTTACCGTTTGGGTGTTTTCGGCTTTTTCTCCCATCCCCTTTTAACGGAAGAAAGTCCTAATGGTGTTTCAGGTAACTATGGGTTGTTTGATCAGGCTGCTGCGCTAAAATGGATTAAAAAAAATATCGAACAATTTGGTGGCGACCCTAATAACATCTCGATTTTTGGTCAGAGTGCCGGAGCAGGAAGTGTTCAATCGTTATGTGCCTCACCTCAATCCAGAAATCTGTTGAGCAAGGCAATTAGTATGAGTGGTGGCGGACTTAGCGATGGAAGACCCGGTCTGCCTCTTGACACAGCTCAATTAGCCAACAAAACCATGATGGATTATTTTGAGAAAACAACGCTGGAAGAAATGCGTACTCTTTCATTCGATGAACTGCTTGATATGTCTAAAGAATATGCAGATTCAACAAATAAACGCATGTTTTGGGGTCCGGTTGTCGACGATTATTTTCTTACCGGAACATTCAGTGATTTGGCGCGTTCTAATGAAATTGCTGATATTCCTTATATTTTTGGGTTTACCGCCAATGATATGTTTGATATGTCATCGGCTGTAGCCGATTTCTGCCTGTTGCGTGAAAAAGTAAGCAGTAAGCCTGCTTATGCCTATTTGTTTTCGCGTCAACTGCCCGGCGACGAATCCGGTGCTTTCCATTCCTCTGATTTATGGTACGTGTTTCATTCACTAAGGCATAGCTGGCGTCCTTTTACGGAAGCCGATGATGCATTAAGCCTTAAAATGGTCGATTGCTGGACTAATTTTGCCAAGTTTGGAGATCCAAATGGCAGTGAAGCTGGGATATGGACACCATACACTACGGAGGTACCTGAATTTATGATATTTGATGTGGTAGAAGATTCAGCCAGTTGTACCATGACTCGTACCCCTGAATTTTTGGGTGGTGCCAGGTTACAGTAGGAACTGAAATAATTAAAGTAAGATTTTTCTGATATGCCATAACCTGCAGTATCCGGCACCTGGTGAAACTTGCTATGGTGTTTGGCAGGAGGCAGTCAATGCATACAAATCAAAAATAGCCCAAGAAACAAGCTCAATTAAAAAGGCTTGTTCTTGGGCTAAAATAAAACAGTTTGAATAAGTGCGTATTAAAACAACCAGGTTATTTCAATAAATTCTTAAGAGCTGATCCAAAAATTAAATAACTTGTATTTCCTCCAATGGTACCCTCGTTTTGTCCCCACAGAAATGGCCAGTCATCGTAGTTCTCAAAGTGGTCGGGTTTTCTGAATAATATGCCTGGAGCAACATTACCCGGAATAAAGGAAAAATCGGCCCTGTTATTACCATAAAATACTGCTTTGGGACGAGTAGCTCCCACTGTTGCCACTAACGAGTAATTGTGATAAGGATGGCAGCCAAACAGATAGTTGGAGGTCTTGAAAGCATGGCTGGCGTCGATAATATCAGGGAAATGTTTGCTGGCAAAGGAAACGGTGGTGCCAAAGTTTAACATGGCTCCGCCACCTGCCCAGTTACCAAGGCCGATGGGTACTCCGTATGGGTTATCTTTTTCAAGTTCTACTATATACTCTTTGTACTTTACAACATAAGGCCGGAGTTTTTCTTTGAAGGATGCGTCCATGTGAGGTATGGCATCTAATGCCGTCAGAAGGCCGAAATTAACATTACGATCAAGTGCAGGCCATAAAAGTTCCTGAAATTTATCGATGTATTGTTTCTCTCCGGTTGAGATGTAAAGTTGAAGATTGGTGGCAATATCTGCTGGTCCTCCGCCCTGGTTAAAGCGATTTTGCGGCTGTTTGGCAAGTAATTCAGTTGCTTCTTTTTTAAGTCTTATCGACTGTTGCAAAGCTCTTGCCGAAAGATCGTCGTTATATCCCTTCAATGCCCGGCTTGCAGCGGCAAACATTGTTGATGCCTGGAGATCGAGGCTGGGATTACGGCTTGTAAATGCCCACATATCATCCTTAACTCCGCTCGACTGGCCGTCGGGGGCTATTTCGTATGGGCCAAGGTTAGGATTATAAGGAAGACCGTCTGTAATTGAGGCAGCGTCGCCAAGGTGATGGTAATTATCAAGAACAGCGTTAGAGAGTGTTTGTGTCATGTGGCCTATAATCTCTGCCTGAGCAACCAGTTGCAATGTTCCATGCTCGATGAACTGCAATATGTCTGGTGTTCCATCGGGACGGTGAAGATCAACATAACGTTGCTTTTGATCAACAAAAGTCTGATCGCGTAAGGGTTTGAAATATTCCCATGTCTGGACAAAGTTGTGTACCACGCTAATGTTCGATCCAGTCTCGATATCAAAATCACCGGCGTCGAAAAAACCGCCTATGTTTAGCCCGGGGATCAATTCCATAGGTTTATACTTGGTATCGGTTGTTGGGCCCTGGTCATGGAGATCGAAATGATCGGTGTTTGGTGGAGCCTGAAGGTAACCTTCCTTAAAAGGCTCCCCGTGCCAAACCCTGTAGCCCTCGTTTACGAACATATGATTCATATGTATGGGTATCCAGATATCGCTGGTGGCGTCGGTGATCTTATCGTAAACGTTATTTTCTATTATAAAGTTATTTGTTTTAAAGTCGCCATACTGAATATAATATATTCCGGGTGTGTTAACCGAAGAAAAATCGAATTTTACGTAGTGATATTTATAATAATCACCCCAAGGTTTGATTTTGCCGCTGAACACTTCGTTTGCCGTGCCGTCGTCTCCTATTTTATATATTGAAGCTTCAGCAAGCGGTTTCATTTTCTTGTCGAGTTCAATGACAGCGATTTTTTGTTGCGAAGGGATGTAGCCCACCTGTGAGAAACCTATATTTGGATCTCTTACCCAATCTTTAATGGCATTTGGTTCCACAGTCCAAGTCAACACCTTGCCTGTTTTTCCTGCAGGAAGCAAGCTGCGAACGACAAACCATCCGTTTTGTGCCAGCACACGGCCGTCGAAAAGCATCAGGTCAGCATCAGGGGAGGTTATTTTTACCAGACGTTCGGGTTCATCGGGTGCAAGCAGAAAGGTACGTCCGGTTTCAAGTGGAAGTGGATCGATGAATTGGTTGGTACCCTTGTCGTCTGAAGTTTTATATCCCTTGAATTGTTTTGGCTTTTCACTGTTTGGCCGTGTTATGGTGTTACCAACCACATAGCGCGGAAATCGATTGTTGCGTCCATCCATCAAATAGGCCTTTCCCCAATATTGGGAGGGAAGAAACTCAAGATTAAACCCGGCACTCCCTTCAAGTTCCTTGGGAAGGGGTTTGTCCAGGTAAACAGATATCTCAACACTTTTACCCTTAGCCGTGACAACCACGCGCGAATTAAAATCGTAATCATTGTATCTTAACTCAGATTCAATTGTTTTTGACTCCTTGTTTACTGTTCTATTTGATATTGTTGGAACAAGATCCCACTGCTCCGGGGTGTTGGAAAGTCTTACAGCACCGCCTTGCGATGTTCTGACGCCATGGTGAATCAATTCTATACCAGCGTTCTTTTCGTCGTTAAAGCCTCCGGTAAAAAGGTTGTTATTTACAAGTATATTGACACCTTGCGTCTCGAAATACTCAAGATCATTGAGTATCAAATCCTGACCCGAAGCATAATTGAATGCCGATAATAGTAGTACTACAAGTAAATAAAATTTTAGTCTTTTCATATAATTGAAATTTTTCAGTTTTTAAATACACTATTTATTAGGGACAGGGATGAGAAAGTGTAAATTTAAGCAAAACTGCCTAAAATGCTATGACAAAAACAACTATTTTCTTCTATTTGTGCGCTATTGCATAAGGGTGGCTAAAGTATTTTTTTTAGCGGGAGTTTAAGCGCAAGCTGTTTTTATTTCATCACCAAAAATCATAAAGCTATCAATGGCAATTAAGTCTTTCGGTTGTTCAATACGAATATATAACTGCTTATAAATACATTCTCATCAATTACAGAACCAGTGATATCCAATTTTTAAATGTTTTTAGAGCTCTTTTTTATGAATCAGAATTGCTTAAGCTAAAATTCCCTGATTTAGTTAATTCTAGTATAAGCTGAGATGCTCACAGCCTTTTCCGGTTTTTTCACCGGGATAAGTTTATGAGAGAGGGTTAGGGGTGAATTGAAAATCGACGAAATCAAATGCCTCTTTGCCTACTTGACTTATTACTCGTTTATTCTTTTTTTAGAATATTCCATCAAAACTTAATACGATAAATATTCTCTAGCTTCTTTAGTTAGAGGAATAACATCAGATTGGTCGATATATTTTAAGCTAAATTTCCGATTAAGAGTCATTAACAATTTCATGCCAAAAGATATGCGGTTAATGTATGAATAAAGGCCAATTGCACCGTACGATATTGGTTTGTCATCAGTCTTATAAATACTCTTAATGTATTTTGCATCCTTGAATATTGTATCAGCCTCATCACCAAATGATAGGTGCGTTTTAGGAGTTTTGCCCTCCATAATCAACTCTCCCATATTCTTCGCACTCATAGCAGCAGCCATTGCCCCTCTTCCAATTCCAACCATTTTGATATTAGGTGCACCTAAGGCTATTGCTTTAAACATTGTATCTTCCATTGCAATACCCCCGGCAATAGCAATTTCAGGAATCCAACCACCCTTTTTTGCCACATCCTTAATGATTGTATTTACTATTTTTTCTAAGTCAATTGTTGGATGGCTCCATTCATTCATCATCTTACACGGACTATTCCCTGTTCCACCGCCAGCTCCATCAAAGGTGATTAAAGCAATTTTGTTTTTTGATGCAATTTGTATAACTCGTCTTATATCTTCTATATCATATCCTGCCATCTTAAACAAAATGTTTTCAGCACCAAAATCCCTGTATTTTTTAATCAATTCTTCAAGAATAGACTCATTCCACATGGGTAAACGACCATATTGCATACAATGAAAGCCGTCTCCACGATCAAATGCTTCTTTAATCCCTTCCTCCATTGGGTTAGGAAGAATTAAACACCCTTTATTTTTAAGGGATACAGCTTCATCAAATGAATATACCGGAGCTACATGCTGAATTCCTTTTGCAGCTTGTCCAAACTTAATCTCTATGGTTTTAAGGTCAAAGTTTTTTAATGCATACTCAACTGCTCCGACAAAAATATCATCGGCGTTTACTTGCAATGCAATATCTCCATATCCTTTTTCAAATCTTCTGAAACAATCAATCATTTTGCCAA
>JAFGOZ010000487.1 GCA_016926235.1 Bacteroidales bacterium
ATACATGCTAAAAACCGTTTTGGCGCAACCACACAAAAAGCCATTGCAGTTACGATAGAAAACATGTAAACATTGATACTATTTTTGGCACTATTGTTATAGTAGTTTGTTTTGACCTTGATACTCAAAGTTGAACAAATATGCACTTTTTTCACCCTTTATAAGTAATCCACTATTTTCAAATCTATTACAAAATGAACGAATCTTTCTGCCGAGCGATTCATATTTTTTAGCAACAATCTCGTTTCCAAAAACCCTACGATATACCTCAGGAGTAATTTCAGCTGCTTTTAAATGCTTATTATTATATTTAGAAAATAAATACGTAATATTTAAAATTTCTTTTGCCACACTATCATAACTAATATACTCATCTCCAATTAAATAAATCAAATCATCATCAAAAGTTGTTTTTGTTAAGACTCGATCAACGATGAATATTGGATTTTCTTCATTTGATGCTACATGTTCATAAATTAAACCAGCCGATTTTAACTGATCAATTATGGAGAAATGATTATTACTCTCTGTAAGCAAAATAGTAAAAAGCCTTTGTTTGTTTAAAAGCTCAGATTTATAAAAATAGGCCAATATAGCTTTATGTTGAAGAGTAAGCTGAGTTTTGAGTTTTTTTACAATATAATTATCAAAACCCTCAAGCCAATTACATATTGTATTGTCAACCAATTTACCCGCAGGAATTCTTAAACTGATAATATCATCTTTTAATTCATAATAAGGCAGATCAATCTGATTATCTAAAGCAGCATTGATTAATGAAGCCATTCCTCTTCCCTGGCTTTCTATTTTATCAAAAACTTTTAATAATGATGCCAGTTTGGGATTTTTGCTTTCAGGTATTCCGGGAATAAGCCTTCTTATTTGAACATCGGTTGATGTGTCAACAAGTTTCATTTTTTCTTTAAAAGTTCCCGGGTTTTTAATTTCAAGGTATTTATTTGGCTCTACAGTTACAGTAACAAATCGGTTAATCGAATAATCGCGATGCGCCAAGGCATTATTAATAGTTTCCCTGATCATTTTCTCGGGGTACTCTGGTTCACTTTTCCCTCCTTCTTGTATCGTTCTGTTGATTTTTATATGCCCCCAAATGTATCGAAATGTGTCTTCCATTAAATTTATTACATCATTCCGAAATATCTTTTTGTCTTTGCCAATATCTGAGCTTGTATCATAATAACAATCAACCTCTGCACGATCAGAAAGAAAATAAAACGCATCTTCGCCACATACAAGCATTCCGAGAGTAGTAACTTTGCTTCCTTTTAGAAAATGCTGTTTCAACAAAAACTCCTTTGCTTTTGCAATTGTTGGCTTTAATGATTCGTTACGAATTTCAAGATTTAATAAATTGATGTATTTATTTATTTTATCTAAACTCAAATCATTTATTGTTGCTCCTTCAATAACCGATATCTCTTTAGCATATTCCAGCTCGGTTTTGTATTCTTTTTGTCTTTGTAATTTAACTTGTGTTATTTGAATATCCTGAGTTAATTTTCGTTCATAAAATTTCCCGTTGTACGAAACGTATTTCATATCGTCAGAAAGAGGATAAACAGCAAGAACAAGAACTTCTTCATCAAAAATCGAATAATAGTCAAAAAAAATATTAGAAGTCAAATCTAACGCTATATCATTTTCGTCTTTGAAAACTTTTGATTGCAAGCCAATAATATTTGATTCATTGTTTCTGTCGAAACCAGTAAGGATATACTTTTTATTTTCTTCGCGCACACCACAAACAACTATACCTCCTTCAGTATTCAAGAAAGCACAAATTGTTTCATGTAAAGATTTCCATTTTACTCCGGTAGATAAATCTTTTAATTCAACTTTACTTTTTTCAACATCAATAAAATCATTCGATTTTAAAGATTTTTCAATTAGTGTTAGCGTTTGTTCAATAAAATCAGATTTCATAAATAATCTGTTTATGTATTTTTAAGATTTGAATAATACCTTAAATAAATGTGTTATCACAAAGCTACTAATTTTATATTTCATTTAACAAAAGTGGACTAAACTATTCGGTAAATCTCCATAGTTTGGTGAAGTATTTTATCGAAGTCGATTTTTAGGTCGATGAGTTTGCCTGTGCCAACATCGAAAACCCACCCATGCACCTTAATGTTTCGTTCTTTATGTGCTTTTTGCACATCGGCGGTCTTAATTACATTAATGCACTGCTCCAAAACATTCAACTCGATAAGGCGTTTGTAGCGTTCGTCTTCGTTGGTAATTGCATTCAACTCGGTTTTGTGCAACCTGTAAACATCGCGCACACTGCGTAACCAGGGATTTAGAATGCCCAAATCTGCCGACTGCATAGCTGCCTTAATACCAGTGCAATAATAATGGCCGCAAACGACAATATGGTTAACCTTCAGATGTGTAACGGCATAGCTAACGACGGTTTGCGCACTTAAATCGTTATTTGAAACCATGTTGGCAATATTGCGGTAAACAAAAGCTTGCCCCGGCTTTACCCCCATCAGCTCTTCGGCTGTAACCCTGCTATCGGAACATCCAATGTATA
>JAFGOZ010000488.1 GCA_016926235.1 Bacteroidales bacterium
CCGGGGTGTGGCGCAGTTTGGGTACTCTTTTCTAATGCACACTTTATCAAGACAATAAAAATATTTCTTAAATATTAATTGGATTTCTTAAAACATTTGTCGTGTTTTTGTCATCAAGTGTTTGTTATTCATTGTTTATTCCACATTGAATTTCTATTACCTTTTTGCATATAGTTTTCAGAATGTCAATTTCAGAATTTGTGAGCTTCTTAAATGTTAGAACTGGCCTTCCAACCTTATCTGACAACTTATGATATTGAGCCCTGATACTTTTAAAATTCTGTGCTTCTTATCGCTTCTCTAAGCACTGATTGAAGTTGTTCATTTGATGAAAATCCATTTTCAACAATTCTTTCAAATATCTGCTTTTTGATACTCCATTCATCATAATTTGCTTGGCGTTGTGCGGCTGCTCCTTTGATGTTCTGATGTTGTTTAACATACCTGCCTCCATTAAACTCTTGATTGTCTTTAAGCCATTGTTTTACGTAATCCATCGGCATAATAATGTCCTCTCATTGTTTTATTATGAAAAAATCTTTACATCTAAGACAGTCTTATATTGATTATGACTTTCTTGAATCCACTAATTTAATATTTTTTTACAATTGTGTACTGCTCAGCTAGTTCAAACAGTTGATGAAATAAGTAATTGTGGTGTGTCAAATGATACAGTTGGACAATGTTTCTAATATTTTCATACAATGGGGTTTTTTAATGAAAATAGAATGAGTCAAAGAGCCTGTATGGTCTCTGCTTTCATATTATAATATAATAGTTGGGGTCCCCAAATAGCGTTTCCTGAACTTCTTAATCCAATCTGAATTATCTATTTCAGCCAAGTATTCGACAAGGTCTTCAATATGCCAAGTGTAAAAACCATTCTTTTCCTCATCATTACCAATAAATTGTTCTTTATAAGTTTTAATTCCTAATTCACATTCTTTATTTAGCTTCGGATAGAGATAAATAAAAGCACCTTTGCTATATTCAGATTTCGGATGATGAAGGTGTGCAATAGCTAACAAATGATCTCGCCATATCTGCTCGATGGGTTTCTTTTTCAAAGCAGCAAGACTACCCGGTTTAAAAAGCCCAGACATTTTAGTGAGTTCACCATATCTCTCTTTATATTTAGCTGGCTTATCTTTTAAATTCTCAGCATACTTTACTTCAATGCCATAAAATCCCATCTTTCCATTGTCAAGTTGATACTCAACAAACACATCAAAAGCCGAATGATCGCCGGTATATCCCAAATCACCTCTACCATCAGAATGTTCAAAGATAATTTTTGTTACTTCTTTAACTGAATCCGGGAATCGTTTATTAAAAAGCTTTGTCGCTAAGTCAAGGTTTAATGACAGTTCAGCAAATAAGTTAAATGCCAATGGCTGGCTTGAAAGCAAATTAGTATATAAACGATTTTTCTCAATCTTTGCTCCCTTCTCCTTGTTCTTAAGACACTTCTCTACGACTTCCTTAATATTATCATTCAAAAAGTTTGAGCCTGTGTCGAAGGCAGATTCTTTCTCAATAAGATTGCCAATATATTCAGGAAGATAGACTATTCTACCTTTATCATTTTTTTGTCTTTTGTTGTACTTACTAATAGGCAGATTGTTAACGACTCGCCATTCATTTTGGTGAAAGCGAGCAAAAGCTGCAAAGTCTGTATCACTTCTAACGTAGACTTTATTTTCCTTAAGGATTTTTATGCCGGGTTTTATGGATTCATTCATGTTGTGTATAATGAGTTAGACTAAATGCAATTGGATTCTAATTCAAACTAAACCATGAATATACTTAAAAATATTGACTAAATGAATAAAACTCTCTTTCCAAATCTAAAATGGTGGGCCTGGTCAAATGATCGCATCAAAATTGTATTCCTTTATTCCCAACTTATAATTTCCTCCAGGATCCACCATTATGAATGAGACGATGAATTCTTGAAATCTGATGAGATATCCTGTCCCATTCATATCTTACTCTTTTAATCTTTGCTCTCATTACTTTGTGCAAGATTTAGCTTTACTTCACTATATTGTTTTAATAGTATCCAGTTGACAAGTCAAGATATTTCAAACAGAATGCACAGATCTCATATAAGGCCCAGAAACCTAATAATGGAAAAATAATTAAATGAAAGATTATTAGTATAAACCTTGTAAGATATACTACCACAGGAATGACAAAGAGTTGATGCCACGTCAATTCTTTCACCCCCGGAAAACGAAAGAGTTTCAGAATCAAGGTGCCTATCCATACGTAAAATAACATTGCGAATATATTCATAGCATATAGTTTTATAGTTAATAAATAAGTGCCGACGATTTCTTAATCATCTGAAAATTCTTCTTTAATCAGTTCGACAAGGAATCCCAGTTCGAGGTAATCATAAATGGCTTCCAATGTGGGAATTCCCGCTTGTCCATTTATACCTTCAAATAAATCATAATTAAAAGATACTTCCGGATATATTAACAGGGGCCCATTGGTCGGACTATAAACCAGATCAAGGGCATAACACCAGGCCAGTTTGATCATCTCATAGATCAATTCTTCGTCATCTTCATAATTAAAATCATAATACTTATCCAGGTGATCATCGAATTGGTAAATAATATAATCAGGAATATCAGCGATATTGAACTTCCTTTCCCTTCTTTCCTTTTCTTTCTTAAACTCAATAAGGAATTCTGCATTTGCTTTGTTCCATTGCTTAAAAAGAGTGGGATCAAGTTCTTTCTTTAGAATAGAGACGAGCAATCTTGCATCTCTTTTCATCTTCGGGCTGATCTTTTTACTAATCATGAATTGATTAAATACTCCATTTTGCTTATTAATTTTCCCTATCATCCAACAATATTGCTGACTGCCATTCCAGATTTTTTTGACATCAGTAAGCCATTGTTTGTCATTGATATTATTAACTGGTTCTGATATTTGTAGTCCAAAATGATTCTGGAGATCTAGTGGAGTTATGGTGTATTTTTTGTCGCCATGCTTAAATCGAAACAAAACATCATCAGTAAAGAATGACTCAAGAATACCATTTTGGTGATGAACTACACCTAAACGATAAATAAGCCGGTAAAAATCGTCCTTGGTGTAAAGGCGATAGATCCCTACGCCGTTCATTAGTGAAGCAATATAAATAGTCTTTAGACTTATTTTGCCTTTTCCTTCGTAGTAATAGTTCTTTTCTTTTATTGCATTATTAGCATTTACAAATAGTGATTTCATAGTTTTAAGTTTTAAGGTTAAAAAATAATTTTCCTGGTTTTTGTATACCCATTATGCCGAAAACAACTTCTTAAGAAGAGGGACCCTGCTTTCAGCCAAACAGCTCTCAAAGTCAAGCTGTTTTTCTTTGTATATTTTGAGAATTATCGAGCTCAGCATAGAAGCCTTATAGTGCCCGGTTCTCGACAAAAGAATTAAAAACTTATCATGGCAGCTGGTCAAATATTTGTAATCGTTTTTTGCCTTGCCGAGCCTGATAAATCGTTCCCACAATTTGCAAAAGACTTCACCATGTTCGCCAGACTTTGATATTGAAGTTAACTTCGCAGGAATAAGATATTTTTCTGTATCATAATCAGCTCTTCCTGTTGAAACTACCCATTCTTCAAGCTCATCTCTGTAGTTACTGTCTAAATTGCAGTAATACTTTTCAGCATTCGTTGAAATTTGTGTGTTCATAATATTTCCTTTCTTTTAAGGGTGAATAAAAAAAAAGCCCTGCCATCTGATATTACTCATGGGCAGGGCTTGTTAATAATTGAAACAAATAGAAAAATCCTCGCCTTCGACAAGAAGACATTATTACTTAAATGGTAATTAATGTGATTTATAATTGCACTTTGGTTATTTATAGCATAAATATCTTTTTCAGGAGAGGTGTTTTGCTTTGGATCAAGCAGTTTTCAAAATCGAAATGCTTCTCATTAAAAATATTAACGATGATCTGACTCAGTATATTAATTCTATGGTCACCGGCTTTTGACAAAAGGACTAAGAATTTATTATGGCAACTGATCAAATAATTGTAATCGTATTTTGCCATATTAATGGCAATAAATTGTTCCCATAGTTTGGCAAACACTATACCATGACTTCCTGATTTTGCGATAGAACTCAGCTTTTCGTGTACGAGGTCTTTTCTGCTTTCAAATTCAATTTCTTCTATTTCCTTAAACTTCTGCAGAAGAGTTTTGCTATAAGGTTCATCAAAATTGCTGTGATACTTTGCGGTTGTTCTTGATCTTCGATTCATAATAATTCCTTTCTTTTAAGGGTTAGTAAAAAAAGCCCTGCCACCTGATATTACTCATGGACAGAGCCGATCTAAAATTGAAAACAAATAAAAAACCCCGTCGATGAACGGGGTTGGGGAATGAATTAATGCAAATATAATTTATTAGCTTCAAAAACCCAAGAGCGCTTTTTCAATTATCTAGTTTGCAGTTTCCAAATTTGGTGTAATTATCTTTATATCAGGCCAATTGGTTGTTTATAACTTTCTTGCTGATTGCATGTTAAAATGTAATATTGCTCGAATCTCAGCAAACACAAGACATAGTTTCAATGTTTCTCAGATCGCTTATTATTGCTTGTGGTTATATACGTGCATAAACATAATATAGCAAACTTAGAGTTAATTATACTGTCAGAATTGACGAAATATATTTGTAAAGACAAGACTATTACTCTCCTTGACGGTTTGGGTTGCTCTGGTCAAATGATCATATCGGAAAAGTATTATACCATTCACGAGTGCAAACCTTCACCAGGACCCACCAAAATGATTATGGAATAAATTCTTGAAATGTAACCAAATGCTCCATTTTATTCAGTTCTCGTTCTTTTAACCTCAGCTCTTTTTTCTTAAGGACGAGTTTTTTTCTCTCAATATCAGCTGTATATTTTTTCTTCTGGTCATCCAGATAACGGATCTTTTTCTTGATTCTCTCTTGTTCAGTGTTCTTTTCGGCCATGAGTTTTTAATCTATATATTAAAAATGGCACTGTGAACCTCAGCAATATAGTGGCTGAACTCTTTATCAAAAATTTCCATGGCTTTATCATAATCTGATTTCTTGACACAAATACTGTCATGAACTGTGAAAAAGACAATTTTCTGATCAATAAGATGTTTACTGACTCTGTTGAAGATGAAATCGCTTTCTATGTTCTGGAGCCGATGTGCCAGCGTCTTATATCCGTTTTTCAATTTGAAGACCTTGATGAAGTTAGCAATACTCGGGAAGGACTTGACCAGCAGTTTACTTTCATAAAATGGCTTATTGAATATTTCCAAGTATACTTGCTTTTTGATATTACCACGATCTTGTTCTTGTGTATTGCTTTGAAGGTATTCGTAGAATAAACCTTTAGTAACCAGATTGAAGTAGTTTGATAATTCGTCAAGGTTGACATAAATTATGTGGAGGTATTCTTGGATAAGTTTTAATAAGAAGAATGGCTGGGAGTTCTTTATATCGATCTCAGCGATTGGCTGCCCATCAATTTTCAAATAGCCATTTCTGATCTCCTTTTTAAGGACCGTGAAGTTTGTGTGAATACGTCCATACTTATCTGGTGAAATATAGATTTGATTGTCCCTTATCCTTTTTATGCTGTCCAAATTCTTCAGGTATTTAATATGCTCTTCACGATTATGTGATTTTTGAAGGCAATCAAAAGCCCCATAATAATCTATATCAACACGTCGAAGGTTTTCTATTATTTGATGAAGAATGGCTTTATCAATCTTGGTACCATTGCTAATGAAGTTCTTAGGTTCGTTGTAGAATTTGAGAAGCCGTCTGTTTTTGCTCCTATCATAGTTTTTATATTCAATGACCTCTTCATATCTTAATTTTCTGCTGTTCAATATGTATTCAGTAGATCTTACACCAGCAATATGATTCCTGTTTTTTGATATGTATTTGTTTTGAATTAGAAAGTCCAAGTAGGGCTTATAGCTGTAGTATTTTTTTCTCAGGATTCTGGAATTCAAATTCAGAACTGTTTTCTCACCATTGAGATGGAGGTGTTTTGAATAGAATGAGTTGAATAGATCGACCAAAAAATCTGTTAGAAGTTTATGCCCTTTGAAATAAAGATATCCTTCTCTGCTTTGGCTGATTATTTCTGCTGGCGCATTTTGAATAATGCAATCCTTGATTTTATTAATATACACGAACCTTTTTGATCGTATATATTAAATCAATGGTGTCCTGTTTGAGAAATCAGTAATATTTAACTAGCACAAATTCAGTCATGTACATCGGCCGCATTATAGTATTATTAAATATACCTATCCCCGGCCCCCAATTTTTTGATAAAAAAAAAGCCCCAATTGAAAGGGCTTTTAATACAAAGAAACTTGTTCAATAAGTTCGTATCTAAACACGTTAAGCTGCCTTTTTAATTTTTATTCGATGGTGAAATGCTGTTGGTGTAATCCTCTTCATGTCCTCTACTCCAGATTTGGTCCCGTAAAAGGTTCCATTTATTATATCATATGCATGACCTTCATCAGGCCAAAAGTAAGATTTAGATAATGTGGCGATTCTTTCAAAAAATTTCTGATTTTCTATTTTATATTGTTCTTTCATCATATTAAAATTTAATGGTTTGCGTTTAATTTGTAATCTTTCTTTATTCGTTATTATTCAAGATAAAACTCCATAGTTTCATTTCACTTTCCATTGATTTGAGTACTTTCTCAATATCATCGTATTTACCTAAGAATAGATAATCTCCAGATGAGCAATGAATGGTGAATGAGTCACTCGTTATGATTTTTACAGGTGTTTTCAATAATTTGCTCGATTGCAAAAACATCTGTTTCATATAATCCAGTTCATCTTTTGTGACCTTACAGAATTGAATATTTCCATTCATTTTATAGAACCCAAAATAGTTTCTTTCACTAGAGATGGGAGAATTATCTATAATGGAAATTCCTTTCAACATATAATATTGATACAATTCCTCTTGTTGCTTGAGATTCAAAATAGCCCCATTTGCTTTTTTTTCAATAATTCTGAATCCTCTTCTTTTTTCTGATTGATCCTGTTGCTTCTTCAATTGTTTTCTTCTTCTAATTTGTTTTACTTGTGATGCCATGATTATAAATATTATTATTGTTTAATCAGGTGGTATTATCTTAACTCATTACAAGACACCTGTTTACCTTGTTCTTAAAATATTTCCAAGAAATATTGAGTGAAGTTTTTTAATTATAGTTTGCTTTCTCTAAGTGCTTTGAAGCAGTATTATTAGCCTATCTATATATTTCTTTACTCCGCCAATCCATAATTTCGGTAGTTAAAGGAGTCCATTCCTTGTCCAAATATTTGCTTTTCCAGTCCTTTTTTGTTAACCTGAGTGTCCTGCAAATTCTTTTTATCAGTTTTTTCATTTTCTTAAGTTTTTATGTATTAATAATTCATTTAGTTCTTTGATTAATTCTTCAAAAGAGCCTATTTATCTACCTTTTTGGCTTCTACTCTGGAAAGACATTCATCAAAGATTTCATCTAACATCTCTTCATCAATAAGTAAATCATCTAGTTCAACATCGTCAAATTCGATGTACCATCTTTCACCAAAAATCCTATCTGCCTCATCAATGCTGGTAATTAATTTTTCTCGCAATTCTTCAACCGTATCTGCAATAATGCAGGTGGAATAGATTGAAGAAGTGTCTTTTTTTGCTGCTATAAATATTATTTGTCCCATTTTTTAAGTTTTTATGTATTAATATTTCGTTTAATTCTTTGATTATTAACCCCAAAGCAAGCAGCCTAAGCTGCTTGCTTTGTTTCGCAAAATGATGCTAAGTTGTATTTCTTTATAGCATCATTCAGGCGTGAAGTTTGAAGTTTGTTGAAATTTGGGTTCATTTCGTAACCAACATATTTACGTCCAAGCAACAGGGCAACTTCACCAACAGTGGCTGAACCTGAAAAGACATCCATAACTACATCCCCAGGATTGGAAGTCTGCAAAATGGGCAGGGTAACAATTTCTGATGGAAACGGTGCCGGATGATCTGTGCCTCCATAACGTTTGACGACAGCCTGGCTGGCAGTTGCAGTTGTGACCACATCTTCTGTCCAGTAGTCTTCAATGTTCTTGCCTTTCCTCAAAATGTTCACAACCGCAGAACTGGATACACATGAGCCATTGTTCTTGCCTTTTTGGCTGATGTTTGTGACCAGTTTGTTGGTTTCTTTCATGGGGATCAGCATTTGGTTGTAGAGGTACTTTGGAGATTTTACCAGATGAAAAATGTATTCATAAGAGGGTGTGAGATTGTCCTTGACCGATGATGGCAATGGATTCGTCTTCTTCCAGATGATAGTATTCCTGAGGATCCATCCTTTATCAACAAGTTTCATGGCCACACGGTGAGGAATACATTGCAGGCACTTATTGTAGAATGTATCACCCATATTTAAAAAGAAACTGCCTGTACTCTTAAGTACTCGATGGCACTGGTGGAGGTGATTGGCTAATCTTTCTACGAACTCATCACTTGTCTTCTCAGCTCCCAGCTCATGGGTGGAGGTTGAATAGGTCCTTTTGCTCCAATAAGGAGGACTGGTGTAGATGGTTTGGATAGATTCGTCTTCAAGATCAGAAAGGTCATCAGATGACTTGTTGAAAATTTTGTAGTCTGAGTGAGTAATAGTAGTAGGATGCACTTTTTCAAACCGGATTGCCTTTCTTTCATTTTCTACTTTCTTGAGTGCTTTGTGTGCCTGGTTGATGGAGAGATCACCCTTGTCAATAACATCGATCAGCTCCGGCTTTTGGTTCTGAATGTATTCAAGTTTTGAAATATTACCCGCAGAGATTCCAAGTGTCTCGCTGATCTTCTTCCTGGTGTCTACTTTGGGAGTATCTTCGTGAGAGTCGCCTTTTTCATCAATTGCTTTGCGGCCTCTCTTTTGTCCCCAGATTTCTTTGAGGTAGCTGGCTTCATTCAAAATCTCACGGTTGGTCTTGATGCGCTGTTTGTTGAAGGATATCAGGGTGAGTAATTCTTCATCATCTTTGATATCTTTCATAATAACATCGACTACTTCATGTCCGAGTTCTTTAAGTGCCAAGTACCTCCGCACTCCGCTGATGATTACTAGTTGCTTGTTAACCACTATTTTTTCAAGCAGTCCGACTTCCTTGATATTCTCAATTAGATCAGTAAGATCAGTAATCTGATAAATCTTTGAGTGAAATGGGTTGATTTGTAATTTTGCTATGTCCACAGTCATAATAATTTGTTTTAAAGTGTTTTATAATTTTATTTCTGTGGTTTTTTAGAGCGCTGTCCTCGCTGGATTTTTAGGTTGAGGTGACCTCTCAGGTGGGCTTTATTTTAAAAGGTAGTGTCCATACCTTTCTATTTTCTTTTTTCTTTACCTCCTTTCTTGTTAAATTTGACATTTTCATATTTTTCATTCCGTCTTTCATAGACCAAAGTCCTCCAACTCCGAGTTCGTGAAAAATTTTTAAAAAAAAAGCTTGATTATTTTTGACTGCTGATTGTAAAAGCTTAATATTGTGTGATATAGAACAGAGTAATTTTTTTTAAATTTCAGGAAAGCACTTATGAAAAAAACCAATCTTACTCCTGCGGATAGAATAAAGAAAGCCAATCATATCTGTAGTGATCCTAATGCCATGCAGGACTTTTATAATAATCACATTAATTATATAAGAGCGATGGTAAGATCATATTCCACTTTAGATGTGGAGGCAGAAGATATATTTCAGGAGGGTTTTATTAGTGTAATGAAGATCCTGCTGAATAAGAAGTTTGATGGTAGTTCAGACTTTAAAAGCTACTTCTATAAATCGTGTAGAAACTTATGTAAAAAGAGATCAAAGAAGGGGAAAAGAATGACGCCAACTGAAATTGATGAAAATACTTTTATAGATGAGGTAAAGGAATATAAGAAAGACCTCATCCAGTTGATGATAAAATTTAAAGAAAAAATTAAACCAATCTGTAAAGAAATAATTGACTTAGTGCATGGTTTAGGTTCGGTCAAATTGAAAGGAAATAAAGATAGAGTGCCTTTTAAAGAGGTAGCAAATAAGATTGGTATATCCGAAGACAATGCACGTCAAAGATATCGTAATTGCTTTAGAGAGCTGAAAAGTCAAATCTTTAAAGTTCCAGATTTCCAAATTCTTAAATTATCAATCCAGATAAAATACAATGAAGACCTTATTAAAAGTATTATTGCAGGAACATATGAGGTCATCGATACCGAGCGAGCAAAAAGAAAGAGGGCTTTGGCTGTTTGGAAGGGCATGAATGATGAGATTGCTAATCTATGGGTTGAATCTGAGGGATTTTCTGGTAAATAAACTTTGAATCAGTAGAAATCTTTTCAAAATAATAGAATATCTGTCTACTCCAGGCCAAAAAACCCTGGGCCACAAAATGTGGCCCAGGGTTTTTCATGATATTCCTATTTGAATATAGAATCGTATACTAAAATGAATTTTTGTCAATATTGACAAAATTATAGATACCCGCAAAATCAAGTATAATCTGCTCTTTGCCAAAATCAATTTTAAAGATTTCAAAGAGTTCATATAAATAGACTGGTTTTCAATACGAATCTCGAGTATTTTTAATAACTTGCTTCCTTTCTTATTAAACCAATGGTATCAATTAATTCAGGCTATGTCATTAAAGTTTTTTACCAACGAAGAGCAGAACACCCTCCTCAATAAATTCAAAGGCATTTTCGAGAACCACAGCGACATTGAATATTTCGATGCATTGGTCGGCTACTTCAGAGCTTCAGGGTATTTCTCAGTGAGACCTTTCCTCAATAAAGTTCCCAAGATAAGAGTACTGGTTGGCATCGATGTAGATAAATTAATCGCCAAATATCATTCCAGGGGTTTACTCTTCCAAGGAGATCCGGTCCAAACCCTGAAAGTCTTTCTTGATGAAACCAGGCAGGATATTCAAGACTCGGAATATGATAAAAATGTTGAAGAAGGCATTATCCAATTTCTTCAGGATATCATAGATAGGAAGATTGAAATTAAAGCCCATCCGACCAGAAAACTTCATGCGAAGATTTATATTTTCAGGCATACCAACTGGAATGAGCATAATGAGGGCTATGTGATTACTGGCTCCTCAAACTTGACTGATCAGGGGCTGGGTACAACTGAATCCTCAAATTATGAATTCAATGTGATCCTCAGGGATTTTGATGAGGTGAAGTTCGCCACTGATGAATTCAACAAGCTATGGGCAGAGGGTGTACCTATTCTACCGGTGGAGGTTGAAAATGTAAAAAAGGAAACCTACTTGAATGACAGCTACTCTCCTTATGAGATTTACATAAAGTTCCTTATAGAATATTTCGGAAAAAGTGTAGAATTTGATCCGAATTCCATTACTGATCTGCCTTCCGGGTTCAAGAGGCTCTCTTACCAAATCGATGCAGTGAACGAGGGATATAAGCTGCTCATGAAACACAATGGCTTTTTCCTTTCGGATGTGGTTGGTTTGGGCAAGACGGTTGTCGCCACACTCATTGCAAAACAGTTTTTCTACACCAATGACTTCCCTTCTCACATCACAAACACCCTTGTTGTGATACCCCCTGCACTTAAGGAGAACTGGGTTGAAACGCTGGAAAGTTTTGGGCTGCAGAATTACAAGATCATTACCAATGGAAGCCTTCATAAGGTTAATAATCCCGAGAAGTATGACTTAATTATAGTTGACGAAGCACACAAATTCAGAAATGATACGGCTGAATCATACAATGACCTGCAGAAGATCTGTAAGTCACCAACCAGGCACACGCTGAAAGATGGGTCAAAAGCAGACAAAAAGGTCATCCTGATGTCTGCCACCCCACTCAACAACAGGCCTGAAGATATTGCCAACCAGGTGTATTTGTTTCAGGATGCCAAAGATTCGACCTTGGAAATTTCTAATCTCCAACACTATTTCAGATTTAAAATCGATGCTTACAAACGAATTAAAAACGGACAATTCAGCCTGAGCGAAGTTCAAGCCGGGGTAAAGAACATATATGAGGATATCAGAAACAAAGTGATTGCTCCTCTTACTGTAAGAAGAACACGAACTGACTTACTGGCACATGAACAATACGCAACCGACCTTGAAAAGCAAGGTGTCTTTTTCCCGAAAGTAAATAAGCCCAACAAGATACTGTATGAACTGGATGATGAGCTTAATGATTTGTACGATGAAACAATGCATCGGCTGAGCAGTGAGAGAGAAGGATTGAAATATTTCCGTTACCAGGCAATTAAGTATCTGGTCCCGGAGAAAAAGAAGAAATATAAAAACGCAGATATTGCATCTACGCAGTTGGCAAAGATCATGAAAATCTTGCTCGTAAAGCGCATCGACAGTAGCTTCTATGCTTTCAAACAATCATTAAACAGGTTTTTTGAGGCCACTGAGGCAATGATCAGGATGTTTGAGAATGGCAGGATATACATAGCTCCAAACCTGAAAGTATCGGATTACGTGATTGAAGATAGAGAAGAAGAACTTATACAGCTTATCGTAAATATCAAAGATACGGATCCTACCATTGAAATATGTACTCCCGATGACTTCCTGGATGGTTTTTTGGAGGGATTAAAACATGATTTTAAAATCCTGCAAGACCTGGTGGCAAGATGGGATAAGGTGAAAGCGGATCCAAAATTTGACGAATTCCTTCATCAATTACAGAATGGATTATTGGATAAGGACCTTAATCCTCAGCGAAAACTGGTAATATTCTCCGAGTCTAAAGAAACAACGGATGACTTGCTCAGAAAACTTAAAAAGCATGGTTACGATGATGTGCTGGAAGTAAATTCTAAAAACAGGGGTAAACTGGTTCCGGTCATCCGTGAGAATTTTGATGCCAATATACCCAGGGGAGAATATAAATCTGACTTCAACATTATCATTTCTACTGAAGTACTTGCTGAAGGAGTAAATCTCCACAGAGCCAATATCGTTGTGAATTATGACACCCCCTGGAATTCTACCAGATTGATGCAACGTATCGGGCGAGTGAACAGAATAGGTGCCACAGCAACCATCCATATTTACAACTTTTTCCCAACAGCTAAAGTGAATACCGACATAGAACTTGAGAAAAAGGCCCTGATGAAGTTACAGGCATTTCATTCAGCGCTGGGTGAAGACAGCCAGATCTACTCAACCGAAGAAGAAATAGGAACATTTGGATTGTTCGATAAAACCATTCAGGAGGAAAAGGATGAACGATTGGCATTCCTGATGGAACTGAGAAAATATAAGGATGAGAATCCAATTCAATTCAGGAAGATCAAGAATATGCCTCTCAGGGCGAGAGTTGGAAGAAAAGACAGAACCAAGCGTAATACCACCATTTGTTTCATACGCAATAACCGGCGTGATGCTTTTTATTGGATCAGGGAGGATGAATTGCTCGAAGAGATGACTTTCGTTGAATGTGCGAAAGAGTTTAGGGCTGATCCTCCTGAAAAAGCTGAAGACCTCCACGATAACCACCATAATCATGTAAAACTGGCAGTGGAGGATTTTGATAAAAAAGTCCAGGAAGAAGCCTCTCGAAACATTGTTGTTGATACAACACAGGGTCCCAATGAGAAAAAGGCATTGGCGTATTTGGATGGGTATCTGAAATTTCCATTCATATCCGGGGAGGAAAAAGAAAAGATCAAAGCCGCTAAGCAGGCTATTAAGCTTGGTAAATTCCAAAAGTTGCAAAGAGAGGTAAACGCACTAAAGAGGAATTTGAAGAAAACACCTTTGCAGGCAGTTGAAATGCTGGATGCGATGATAAAGATAATTGACAAATATCCAATAGAAATTGAAGACACGACCGATATCAGGCCCACGGTGACCATCAAGAATTACAACAATTTCAGACCTGAAATCATCATTTCCGAATCCTATCAATACCAGAAATAAATGAACAAGGACGAATTAAGAGATCTGCTTAAACAGCCTTATCGATTAGAAAATTGG
Source organism: Bacteroidales bacterium (assembly GCA_016926235.1). Next base: position 14,065 of record JAFGOZ010000488.1, read on the forward strand.
AAGATGGTTGTAGATGAGGTATTCCCTAATGTTTCATACCTGCAAAACCCTTTGGATATAGATATATCGCATAAAACAGATAAGGTAGAATCGTTTAAGCAGTTAGGGACTGTTCGACTGAACGATGGGAAAAACCTTGCTATGTTCGAGGTCCATGTTGCACCCAACGTAAATATTTCCAGAAACAGGGTTGAACTTAGAAATTTGGTGGCTCCATTCATTGATCAGGAGCGCAGTCATGGTGTATTAGTCATTTATGAGCAGGGACTTGATGATTACCGTTTCACCTTTACTGCAAAAGAAACTGAGTTTGATGAAGAGAAGGGAGACTTTTATCAAAAAGAAACCGACACAAAAAGGTTCACCTATATTTTAGGACCGAATGAACCTTGCAGAACTCCGGGAGAAAGGTTTTGGGAGTTAAGCCAGAAGAAATCCGAAGCTACTTTAAATGATGTTGAGAAGGCATTCTCTGTTGAACGCTTGAGCAAAGAATTCTTCACCAAATACAAACAGCATTATGAAGCCTTTGTAGGTTATCTGAATAGTTCAAACTTCAAAGCATCTGTATTCAATGGCGATGAGAAGGCGATCCGTGATTTTGTGAAGATCATGCTCGGACGTATTGTATTTCTCCACTTTGTTCATAAGAAAGGCTGGCTGGGAGCTTCAACAACCGCTTATGATGATGGAGACAAGAACTTTATGCAGAATTTTTGGAACAAGTCTGGTAAGAATGAGATTTTCTACACCAACCATCTTTCTGAATTGTTCGAAGCACTAAATACGAATAACCGCCCAGGAGATGCATTTAAACTAACTGACGATGAAACCGTCTGTATCCCTTATCTAGGTGGAGGTTTGTTTGAGGAAGAAAACGGAAAAAAACAATGGATTACATTTCCTGAAGGGCTGTTTGAAGAATTGTTCAATTTTTTTGGGGAGTACAATTTTACCATTGATGAAAACGACCCTGAAGAAAATGAAGTAGGGATTGATCCTGAAATGCTGGGGCATATTTTTGAAAACCTCCTGGAAGACAATAAAGACAAGGGCGCTTTTTACACTCCAAAAGCCATTGTCAAATACATGTGCCAGGAATCCCTTATACAATATCTGATTACTTACTTCGAATCGGAAGGACTACTAAATGATGAAACAATTAAAGAAGATATTATTGCAAGGATTGGAAAATTTGTAAGAAAGTATGAAGGAGAGGCAATAATAGACTATGACAAAGCTATTTCAGAAGCTCTATTTAAAGTTAAGGTATGTGATCCGGCAATTGGTTCCGGGGCCTTCCCGATGGGTATCTTGAATGAGATGATGATGATGATCAATACGCTGCACCATGCAAGTCCGGATGTGGTTGAAGAGCTTTGGCATATGAAGAACTGGGAAGCAGCTACTGTTAAGAAGCATATAATCCAGAATTCAATTTATGGTGTTGACAATGAAAGAGGTGCTGTTGATATCGCCAGATTGAGGTTTTGGCTTTCATTGATTATGGATGAATTAAAGCCATGTACTTTACCCAGTTTGGATTACAAGATAGTTGTTGGAGATTCTTTACTCAGTAGATTTAAAGGAGAAGTAATCAATATCGATTGGGATGTAAAAGAGGGCACTCAATCACATCTATTTGGCAATGAAGCTGAAGAAGAAAAACAAAAAATTATAAAGTCGATTGCTCAGAAGCAGAGAGAATTCTTCGAAATAGAAAATAATGAAAGACATGAATTGACCAAAATAATAAGAAACCTTAAAATTGATTTGTTGATAAAGCAATTGGAAATTCAGGTCTCAACAAAAGGAATTGACGAATTCCCCGTTGGATCAGACAGGGTTGCAAAGGCAAAACTTGAGCTATACAATAAAACAAATGAGTGGAAGAAACTAATAAGTGATCTTAAATTCATAAAAAAGAATACCGATAATGCTTTTCAGCATTTTGATTGGAGGTTGGATTTTCCCGAAATTTTTAATGAATTAATCAATCCAAATCTTGGATTTGATATAATCATTGGAAATCCACCTTATGTTGAACACAAGAAGCTTAAACATATCGCTTACCTATTGAAGGATAAATACAAGGTGTATACTGGATCTTCTGATTTGAGTGTTTACTTCTTTGAATTAGGATTTAATGTTTTGAAAGATAATGGTGTGTTCTGTTTCATCAATACGAATAAGTTTTTTAACACAGGATATGGTAGAACTCTCAGGGATTTCCTTTTAAAACATGAAATTATTTCAATGGTAAATTTTGAACAAGTTGAAGTTTTTGAAAAGATTCTTGTTTCAAGTGTCATTTTACTTGCCCGAAAAAAACCTTCGACTAAAAATATGTTATTCAAATATTTGGGATTTTATAGAGAGAAAAATTGGAAAGTGAAATTTGAGAAAGCTCAGCTAAATCTATTTGAAGAATTTAACCAAAACCTTTTTACTGATAGAGAATGGGTGTTCAAAAAGGGCATTGAGTTGGATATTAGGAACAAAATTGAAAAAAATGGCACTATGCTGAAACATCAAAATAGTGTTGAAATCAAGAGGGGAGTAACAACGGGATTTGATCAAGCATTTATTATCAGTGATGATCTTGCTAAGTTGTTAAATGATGATATTATTAAGCCATTGTTAAAAGGGGCTGAAATAAAAAAATATCAATACTCATTTGAAAACAGATATTTAATTTTCACTAGACGCGGAATAAATATAAAAGACCACCCATCTGTTAAAGAGTATTTAGAAAAATTTAAGATCGAATTAACGCCGCGCTTAGGTCCAGGTAAAATTGGCAGGAAGCCTGGTGATTATAAATGGTATGAAATACAAGACAACACAGCTTATTATCCATTATTTGATAAAATAAAGTTGATATGGCCCTTAACTGCTGACAAATGGGGTTTTGCACTTGATGAAAGTGGACACTACTTAACTTCGGGAGGTTTCTTTTTGGTTTCAAGGGGTTTATCTATAAAATATATTCTTGCCATATTGAATAGTCGGTTAATGGAATTTTACTTCGGATTTATTGGAGTGATGACAGCAGGAGGGGCATTTACATTAAAAAAGGCAACTATTGAAGAGTTTCCAATCATCTCAATACCAAATGTTAAAGAATTTGAAAATATGGTTGATGCTATTATCGATGCAAAAACTAGAAGTCTGGATACAAAAAGATTGGAAAAAGAATTAGACATAATGATTTATAAATTGTATGACTTGGATTTCGATGAGGTAAGAATCATTGATCCTGAACTTGATATAAATGAAAAAGAGTATAATAATTAATCTGTTTTAGAACGATAGAAAATGAAAGTAAAAGAGTTCAAACAAAAGTTGATTAATTATGCAAGGGAGCTTATCCCTCCAGGTTACACGGATTATATACGCATCCCAGGATCAGCTTCGACTGAGAATATGAATATCATTACTACCAAGAAGGATGTGGTTAGAAAATTCTTTTCAAGCGAGTTTGAGCAGGAAAGTTTTGCAGTGCAGTTTTCAAAGAATGATCAGGTTCCCGGATTGAAAACAATTGAATCCTTTGAAGTTCCTTTGGAAGATAATGATAAGGAAGTCACGGATCTTTTTCCAGGCATTTCTGAAGAAGAGTTTTTAGAGGAGGAAAAGCAAAAGACAAAGTACAATTTTGAATTGGTGATGAACTCGCAGAATGTGAGTATTAGAAAATTATTGGATCACATAGAAAAAAATCAATACATGGGTCAAGATATATCAACAAAGGACTTAAATCATCTTTGGGATGATTTTTTGAATAAATGGCCGGTTGAAAGGCTGGAAAGTATGTCATTAAATGAATACACTAATTTGAATCGGTCGGATTCATTTTGCTATTGGCTGGAAAAAAAGACTGAATCTCTTGCTAGCATTTGGGGTGGATCGGCATATAAGTTCGGCATTTATAAAAGAGACAATCTTGAGAAAGAAGATACCCGGAAGGGTTATAAAACAGATGGCGAATACGCCTGGGTCCTTAAGTTTGGACCTGATAGAGATTCTGCGTTTCAAAATGTAAGGAAAAGGGTTTACGAAGTTGCAAGATTAGCCCAGGCAGGCGAAATAGAGAAGATAGATGACATTGATCTCGGTCACTCGTTTAAATGGAAAATTGCGGCTCTCTATCACAAGAATTTGCCGTTTATTATGAAAAAGGATGCAATAGACTACCTGGCTGAAGATATTGGCATAGATACCAGTCAGCCTTATTGGGTTAAATACAATGAATTAAGTAATGCAAACCCCGGAAAAGACATCCTTGATTATAGCAGTGACCTGTGGGAAAAGTATTTTAAATCTACCCAGGC
>JAFGOZ010000489.1 GCA_016926235.1 Bacteroidales bacterium
ACATGTAATTTCCTTGACTTGTATTTCATTGTTTCTTAAATTTATACATCTAACAGCTACGATGTCAAATCTCATATTTGATTATGAGCTTTGGTATGGATGAATAAGGACTTTCTAATGAGTCCGATAATATCTTATGACCAATATAAAAGATTACCTGTTACAATGATATTTACATAACAATCAGAAATCCGATTACATTAAGATTCTGGTAATCATTTAACTTAAGCGATAATGAAAAAATTATCTCTATTAATATTTTTGTTTGCCTCAGGAGTATTCACGATCACAGCGCAAACAATAAACATTACTGGTACAGTCAGTTCTGCTGAAGAAGGAATCCCTCTGACTGGAGTGACAGTGCAGGTAAAAGGTACCAGTACTGGTACAGCCACCGATGCTAATGGAAGGTATACTTTGGATGTACCGCTTGATGCAACTACCTTGATATTCTCATTTGTCGGAATGAAAAAACAGGAAGTTGAAATAGCTAACAGGACCGTTATAGACATTTCGATGGAGTCTGAAATACAAGAATTACGGGAGGTTATGATTACAAGCGGTTATAATATTCAACAATCCTCCCGTAGTACTTCAGCATTAACACAGGTTGTAACAGGAGAACAATTAACCGTGGCTCGTCAGACAAACATTAACAATGCACTTACAGGTAAAATTTCAGGTATTCAGTTACGCAGCCAGTCATCCATTGCCCTTGATCGGACTGGCTCTGTTAACCTTCGCGGTGATGGAGGTTTTGGTACTGGTAATAGTGTTGTGTTTGTGGTTGACGGAACAATTTTGCCAAATTCAGGCGATCTGAATATGGATGATATCGAAGATATAACTGTGTTATCAGGTCCATCAGCTTCTGCTATACTTGGATCCCGGGGAGCTAACGGTGCTATCATAATTACTACTAAGAAGGCAAAAATGAGTGATGACCGAGAAATGGAAATAGAAATTAATTCAGGAATAATGTCCTCTTCAATCTATATATTACCTGAATACCAGAATGAATATGCCGGGGGAATGGGGCTTGAAATGATGCAATATAAATGGAAAGAGGGAGATCCGGTTGAGTGGCAATCACTTGACGGGAAATTATATCCAGATTATTCATATGATTGGAGTTGGGGACCCAGGATGGAAGGGCAGGAGTATATTCCATGGTACTCATGGTATCCCGGTACGAAATATACAGGAACAACAACCAGCCTAGTTCCTCAACCAGGTAATGTAAGGGATTTCTACGAAAGAGGCTGGACCTATAATAACAACATTGCATTCTCGAAAGCCGGAGATAATTATAATATCCGGGCTGTTATAGGAAATATTAATGTTAAAGGGAATATTCCGGGATCAAGTTTGAAGAAAACAACACTGTCTTTAAAAACCTCTTTCGATCTGACAAAGAAACTAACCTTTGGAGCCAATATAAATTTCTTTTCAACACTCATAAACGGTGAATTTAATGACTTCTATGGAAACCAATCAACCGGTTCGTTCAATATGTGGTTTCATCGTAATCTTGATATGAACATCCTTAGAGAATTAAGAGGATTGAGAACGCCAGAAGGAATCTATGCAAGCTGGAACCATAATCTTCCAACATCTTATAATCCTGATAATCCGAAGGAATTTTATGCTGCATATTATTGGTTCAATCATTATACATTTTTTGACCTCATTGATCTCCCTTCAAGATCAGATCGTCTTTTCGGAGATATCTCCCTGAACTATAAAATTATCGAAGGATTGAGAGCAAAAATTACTTATCGTCGTCAACAGGCCAATGGCTGGCGTGAAGAGAAATATTCTACGGACCTTTATATTAGCCAGCTTTATGCAGCAAGCGACTGGGGGAATCCGAAAGCAAAAGGATACTATTATACCTCATCCGCATACTCAATCCGTGAAAATTTTGAAAGCCTTATATCCTTTAACAGAAAAATCAAAGATATCACTATCAATGCCTTCGCAGGTTCTGATTTTTTCAATGCGATTGCAAAATCAAACTCAACAAACACTGTTAATGGTTTAGTCTTACCAAATCTCTTTACTATAACTAATTCTGTAGATCAACCTGAGATAAGCAATATCAGGACAAAAGAAAAATATAGAGCCCTGTTCCTCCGCGGTGATATTAGTTTCAGGGATTTTCTCTTCGGGGATTTTACATTAAGAAATGACTGGTATTCTACATTACCTTCAGAAAATAATTCTGTTCTTTCAAAATCTTTCGGAGCTGCGTTTGTATTCAGCGAACTTTTAGACCTCAAATTTCTGAATTTTGGGAAAATTCGTGCTTCGTGGGGCGAAATTCCAACCGCTATAGATGTATATTCATATCCGGGCTTCCAATACAACGTTGGTTTGTATAAGAGGTTTGGCAATATTATGATGACCACTCCTGATCAGCTAATTGATCCAGATATCCATGGAGCTGTCAAAACACAGAAAGAATTTGGGATTGAATTAAGGTTTATTAATAGGATCGGATTGACAGTTACTTATTGGGATGGTTCTGAAAAGGATATCCCATATTCAGTAATTATTGCCGGTTACAGTGGAAATTCTTCAAAGTATCTTAATACCGGAAAAATAAACAAAAAAGGTTTAGACCTTGCATTTAAAGTAACACCTTTTGCATCCACAAATCTAACATATGAATTGAATACTGAATTCTCTTACCTGATTGAAAATAAAGTTGAAGAAATAGCTGATGGCATCGACGGCTTTTTTGCTATTGATCCTTTTGATAATGCAATACCCTGTATTTATCATGCTACTGGGAAACAGTGGGGCGAGTTATTTGGCCAAGGTATTAAAAAGTCTAATGGTCAACCTGTTTTATACCCGGATGGTTCATTTGTGATCGAAGAAGGGAAATATTTTGGAAGTATTTTACCAAAGATTACAGGGGGAGTTCAAAACACTATCAGATTTCTAAAACACTTCACAATTATAGCGAATCTGGATTACCAGATTGGAGGGAAATTCAGTTCAGTATCGGAATTTTTTGGTGATATTGGAGGGATCTATGCACGGACAGCAGGTCTGAACAACAAAGGAAATCCAACTAGAGAACCTGTAGAGGAAGGTGGAGGAGTACATGTTGTTGGAGTACTGGAGAATGGTGAACCATTTGATGATTATGTTGACGCATTTGACTATTTTATCAATATAAGACCTTCAGTTGGTGATCATTATGTTTTTGATATGACTTATATTAAACTTCGGGAAATAAGTATTGGATATAAAATGCCAATTGATATGATCAGTAAGGTCAGTAATAAAATTAGGGGATTAGATATATCATTTATTTGTATTAATCCGTGGTTGATCTATTCGGGATCAAAGAATTTTGATCCTTCTGAAATAACACTTGTTAGTGGTGAGGCAGGACAATTTCCCGGGACAAGATCATTTGGTCTGAATTTTAAAATTAACATGTAGGATTAAGAAAGAGAGAATTATAATTTGGTTTATTATGAAAAAAATAATATTTATCGTACTAATCATTGTAACATTATTTTCTTTTTTTACATGTTGCGAAAAACTTGGTGATTTCGGAAATACAAATACGAATCCCGATAGAACAACTGATCCTTTAACATCAGCTTTGTTGACAAATGTTCTGTCAGGTCTGGGGAAATATTCTGATTCATATCCTGATTTTGAAAGTTGGGCTGCATTATACTGTCAGTATTTCTCAGAAACATATTTTACCCATTGGTCATGCTATGATAATCCTAACAGATCTCCAATGAACTATTATTCAAGCGATCTTTATGATCTTCAGAATATAATTAATCTAAATAGCGATGATGCAACGAAAAATAAAGTAGCCAAGGACGGTGCAAATGAGAACCAGATTGCTATAGCTCGTATTCTTAAGACATATATTTATTGGACCATAACAGACCGGTGGGGAGATATTCCATATACGGATGCTTTGAAGGACAATCCTTATGTTTCCTATGATACCCAGGAAGATATATATATGGATTTGTTAGTAGAACTGTCTGATGCTGTTGCCCAATTCACATCAGGTAAGCCAATTAAGGGTGATTTTGTATTTAACGGGGATATTTCCAAATGGAAGAAATTTGCCAATTCATTAAGAATGTTAATTTCTTTGAGGTTGTCAAAAAGGTATCCTTTACCAACAGGTTATGCTGCAACTCAATTTCAACTAGCTCTTGATGATGCAGCCGGATCCATAGAAACCAATGATGATAATTTCGTTCTTAATTTCGAGGGAGGAGTATTTCGGAATCCTTATTATGTTATGTATGATGGTGGAGAGTATACCGGGGAAAGCGCTACCATAACAGATCTTCTCCAGTCGCTGAATAATGATCAGCGCCAGGATGTGTACGGATCATCTGCTGATGGGACACCATCAACCTTAGGAGTTCCATATGGTGTTGAGGATTCTTTTGTTGCCACATGGCGGCAAGCCAATCCTAACTGGTGTCGTATTTTTCATCCTGACTTCCGTGAACAGGATGATCCTATTTATATTATTACGGCATCGCATGTGCTACTGGCACGGGCTGAAGCGGCTGACAGAAGTTGGACATCAGAGACTGCAAATACAGCTATCCTTTACCAGGATGGTATAACACAATCTTTTTTGCAATGGGGATTAGATACACCGGACAATTCTTATTTTACCAGTCCTAATGTAGCTTTTACAGAGATTCCAGGAACAGGAGCTAATCTCGAAAAGATTGCAATCCAACAATATGTTGCATTTTACCCTGATGGAACCCAGGGATGGAGCAACTGGAGAAGAACTGGATATCCTGCTCTTTCTCCTGCACCTAATGCATTCAATTCACCAAAAGTAATTCCTCGCAGATATGTTTATGGAACAGTAGATTATGCTCTTGCAGCAAAAGGGGTAATAGAGGCTGTTGAAAGACTGGAAGGCGGTGATAGAATGGATTCCAGGATATGGTGGGATAAGGAAGAATAATATCATTATACTAAACCTGATACATCGATTATGAGTAAAACTAAAATTAATCTGACCTGTTTCTGGTCATTAGCAATTATTTCTCTCTTTTTTCTAAATGAATGTGGAAATGTGGCAGATCCTGTTTATCAGACAATACGAAATCATGCCGACCAGATAAAGGTAATTGATGCTCATGAGCATCAGCGCTGGACCGAAGAACTTCCAGCCACCAAGTTCCGTTTTTACCAGCTTCTCGCTTCAAGCTATCTG
>JAFGOZ010000490.1 GCA_016926235.1 Bacteroidales bacterium
AAGATATACCAGGACGTTGTAAAACAGCTAAGTCCGATCCCAAAATCATACATGAAGGAACCTGATGTTTTATACAGAGTACTTACACAACAGCGAGATGATAAGGAATTACTTAAGTGGCAGTGCCGGTGATAAAAACAATACCCTACTGTCTGCTGAAGTATATAATATGCAGAAACCCACATGGCCGAAAATGTCAATTAATATTTCTGAATTATATCCGTATGGGTTCGACCAGACCGTTTAAAATTAAAATTAAATTCCTGATCGGCTGACTAAGGTTGAAGAAAGAAGGAATAATGAATTTAATTTTGCGCTGGATTTTCCGGGAATTTATTTTGGTCCCGGTAAATAACAAATCATACAGAATAAAAAAAACGATTTAATAAGGATCAACTAAACTGATTCTTTTAAAATGATTAAACAAAATGCTTGATAATAAGACATTTATTGAAAAGATTGCAGAGCAATATGATGATTCTGATCGGTCTTGTTTTAATCTTGATACGCATTTCAGGGATTCAGAAGGGTGGAGTTCTCTTACTGCCCTGTCTATAATAGCTATGATTGATGAAGTATACAAAGTCCGATTAAATGGAGACGATATAAGGAATTCAATAACAATAAATGATCTATTTAAAATAGTAAAATCAAGAATGTAATGGCTTTTATTACACTTCCAAATACCAGAATAAGAGGAATCTCTGCCTGTGTCCCAAAAATAACTGATGAGAATATCGATTATATGGGTTTTCAGCACGGAGAAGCAGCTGATATAATACGATCTATTGGGGTTGAACGACGAAGGATCGTTGATCAATATACATGTACTTCTGACTTGTGTTTTTATGCAGCTGAAAAGCTGATAAACGTTTTAAAGTGGGAAAAATCTGAAATTGAATGCCTTATAGTTGTTACTTTAACTCCGGACTACATCCTGCCTGCAACATCCTCAATTCTGCAAGATAGATTGGGATTGAACGGGGAAGTCTTTACTCTGGATATTTCTTTAGGATGTACCGGATGGATTTATGGATTACAGGTGATTTCAAGTCTTATTTCCCCTGGGAATATTAAAAAAGGATTATTATTGGTTGGAGATACTTCTTCAAAGATTTGCTCCAGGGAGGATAAAACCACATTTCCCCTTTTTGGCGATGCTGGTACAGCTACTGCAATTGAGTTCGATGAAACAGGTCCTTCCTCCAGTTTTCATTCTTCCGCTGATGGTTCCGGATATCAATCACTGATTATCCCTGCTGGTGGGTATAGAAATCAGGTAAATATCAATTCCCTGGATATGATCGAAATTAGGCCTGGGGTAAAGCGAAATCAGCTTAATATAATTCTTGATGGTATGAATATATTTTCTTTTAGTATTTCAAAGGCGCCGGAATCGGTGATGTTACTCACAAAGAAATTTGGAATTAATATCGACCTGATTGATTACTTTGTATTTCATCAGGCTAATTACTTTATGAATGAGAGGATAAGGAAAAAGTTATCTATACCTGCAGAAAAAGTGCCTTATTCTTTGAAAAATTATGGTAATACGGGCCCTGCAGCTATACCGCTTACCATTGTTACTCAGATTAGTAGGGATCTTTGCGATCAAAGAAAAAGTATTATTGCAAGTGGTTTTGGCGCGGGATTAACCTGGGGTTCGGTTTATTTTATCACAGAAAATTTAGTTTGTCCTGAACTAATTGAAATATGAAAGTGTATAATCCATTTTCTCTTGAGAATAAAACAATTTTAATAACAGGAGCTTCTTCCGGTATAGGTAGATCAATTGCTATTGAATGTTCAAAAGCCAATGCCAAGCTGATTTTAACAGCAAGAAATAAGGATAGATTAGGAGAGACATTTAATTCATTGACAGGGGATGGACATCTTCAGATAACTGCAGATATTAGTATAACTGAAGATATTTTGGCTCTTTCAGGCAAAATTCCTGAACTTGACGGTATTGTACATTCAGCAGGAATAACGAACCCTCTGCCTTTTAAATTTATAAATACTGATCAGATAAATAAGATCTTTGATGTTAATTTCACAGGTCCTGCCTTATTATCACAAAATCTAATTAGCAGGCAATTAATTAAAAGAAAAGCTTCTATAGTATTCATTTCATCAATCTCAGGCATCTTCTGTTCATCAATGGCTGGTAGTTTATATAGTGCTTCAAAAGGGGCATTAAATGGATTGATAAAAGGAATGGCATTAGATCTTGCGCCTCGGCAAATAAGAGTTAACGCGGTTTGTCCAGGTATGATTGAAACTGATTTCCTTAAGGACGGAAAAATTTCGGAAAACCAATTTGAAGAGGATAGAAAAAGATATCCTCTCAAACGCTATGGCAGACCTGAAGAGGTTGCTTATGCTGTTATATATCTTCTTTCAGATGCATCTGAATGGACTACAGGTTCTAATCTGCTAATAGACGGAGGTTTTACCTTATTGTAACTGAAGAGTTTCAACTTAGTTGATTAGAAATAATGCTAAATATGTGACAAATGAGTAAAATAAAAAAGAGATTATTTCTTATAGGTGCCGGCAATCTTGGCCGCGAGATGGAGTCCTGGCTTGGATTAATACCGAATTTTAAGGATAGTTGGCAAATCATTGGGTACCTCGATCAAAACCTTAATGCTTTAAAAGGTTACAGATCATATTTAAAGATTTTAAGTACTTATACTAACTTTGATTTTAATTCAAATGATTATGCTGTAATATGCATTACTGATCCAAGGCAAAAGCAAGAAGTATCAAACTTTCTTAAGAATAAGGTTAGATTTTTTAAATATATTGCCCCCAATGTCGTTCTTGGCAAGTTTGTAAAAATCGGCGAAGGAGTTGTAATATGCCCGAATTCGTGCATTACTACTAATGTTAGGATAGGTGATTTCGTATTTATTAATGCCGGCACCCAAATCGGACACGATTGCAAAATTGAATCATATTGCTCACTTATGTCTCATGTCGACCTTGGGGGACATGTAACTCTAGGGAAACGAGTGTATGTAGGGACGAATGCGACAATAATTCCGGGGATAACAGTAGGAGATGATATTAAAATTGGAACTGGTGCAATTGTAATAAAAAACTTAAAAGAAAAGGGTACTTATTTTGGCAATCCAGCTTCATTGATCGGCATATAATTTACTGTATATCAATTTTTTATTTGCTTTGAAAACAGAATCCAGAAGAATATTTCTTTCTTCCCCACATATGGGAATTAAAGAGAGAAAATACATAAATGATGCATTTGATACCAATTGGATCGCACCACTTGGTCCAAATGTAGATGCTTTTGAACATTCACTTGAAAACTATTGTGGTGTAAAACATGTGGCAGCGCTTAGTTCAGGTACTGCAGCAATACATTTGGCCCTTATTCTGCTTGGAGTAAAATCCGGTGATGAGGTTTTAGTCTCATCTTTCACCTTTTCTGCTACGGTCAATCCTATTTTCTATGTGGGTGCAGTTCCTGTACTTGTGGATAGTGAACCTGAAACATGGAATATGGATCCCTATCTTCTGGAGAAAGCTATTCTGGAAAGAATTAAAGAGGGAGAGAAGGGAAGAAGAGGGGATGGGGCGAGTTCAAAACCGAAAGCTATAATTGTTGTACATCTTTATGGGATGCCGGCAAAGTTGGACAAGATACTGGAAATAGCTAATAAATATGATATTCCAGTGATTGAAGATGCTGCAGAGGCTCTTGGGAGCAGATACAATAGTAAACATCTCGGAACTTTTGGGGAGCTGGGCATTCTTTCTTTCAACGGTAATAAGATCATTACTACCTCAGGTGGAGGAGCACTTATTTCAGACACTGAAGATCTAATTCTGAAAGCCAGGTTCTTATCGACTCAGGCACGTGATAAAGCTCCACATTATCAGCATAGCCAGATAGGTTATAATTATCGTATGAGCAATGTGCTGGCTGGTATAGGGATTGGCCAGATGGAGGTACTTGATGAAAGGGTTAAGAAGCGGAGAGAAAATTTCTTTTTTTATAAGAAAAATCTGGCAAGCATTTCAGGAATCAGTTTTGTTGAAGAACCGGGTTACTGTTTCTTCTCAAACCATTGGCTTACAACAATTCTGATGGATCCACAAAAAACTGATGTTACAAGAGAACAACTACAGATAGCACTTGAGGAAAACAATATTGAATCAAGACCGGTTTGGAAACCAATGCACCTTCAGCCTGTGTTTTCGAAATATCCGTCCTACATCAATGGAACTTCGGAAAGTTTATTCGATAAAGGTCTATGCCTGCCATCAGGTTCAAATATGACCGGAAGTGATCGTCAAAGAGTCCTGGATGTGATCTTGAAGTGTTTTAATAAATAATTTGTAGGTAAATTAATATCTTCTCTATCCCCTGGTCCAGCCGCTGGATAAAAATATAATGAAGCTGTTGGGAAGAAGGAAAGATGGAGCAACAATTTTGCTTATAAAGGGATGGAACAGTACAATTATAGACTTAGAAAAATTGCCAAAGAGAGTGATGTAAGTTTTATTGATTTAGAACAGTTTGTGCCAAAGTCTCTTATTTATTTCATTGATGAAGTACATTATACAGACTCAACATTTAATAACATCGGACAAATTCTAGCTGAAGAAATTATCAGATTGAATATCCTGAAATAAATTCACTTTGGGTCATTTCAATAATTAATCCATTTCTGTCTAATAAAAATGAAATATCATTATCATTGAAAGCTTCACCAGGTTCGGGTGGGACTAACATTTTTAATCCTTTATGCTGCAATTCTTCAATTTCTTTATACATATCAGTGCATTTAAAGCAAAGATGATGAAAGCCGCCATTTATATGGTAGAAATGATCATAAGAATGTTTGTTTGCAGTTGGTTCAATTAATTTAATTGTCACACTATTCTCTTTAGTTAGAAAGACTACCTTAACCTTCTGCCTTGTATTTATTATAATTTCAGATGCCTGTCTGTAACCATAAATATCCGTCCAATATAAAATTCCTTTATCCAGATCGTCTACAGCAAAACAGATGTGGTCTATAATCATACTTTTTAATTTAAAGTAGTTGAAATTAACCAGAATATAAATTCAAAAATAATCTATTTTGATCTTAAAGATAATTTAATTTGATTACAATTAAGAATAATTTTACTCTTGTGCTTGTTTGTGTCAATAGTTAGTCCATTTGTAGTTTATGTTCATCTCACTGTTAATTTTAATGACAGGGACCATAAGGTTAACTTATAATAAGGATCAACTAATAAGTCTTTATGTTTGTCTTTTTATTTGTATGTGCTAATATTTATTTGTATATAAGGGGATTGCAGGCATTGCCTGCAATCCCCTTATTACAGATCCTATATACAGTATTGTTTATAATTATCCTTGGTTCATTTATCACAGGATTTTATTTTGATGATAATCTACCCAAAAAAATAGCATTCACCTTTAAACTTGTTGGAAGATACTGGATCTTCTTTTTGTTATTTTTTCTATTAGCTGCATTTATTGGGGACTTACTAAGAGCACTGAATTATTTATTTGAGATATTCCCTCTATGGATCACTCAAAATTATTCAAATGTTAAACTGATATATTTTTCATCTGTTATAATTTCAGCTCTTCTAATATCAACTACAGGATTCTGAGAATTCTCAAAAACGCAGATAGTTAGACTAGAAATACCATTGCAGAAAAAAAAGTTATTATCTGAAGATTTAATGATCGTCGCAGCAAGCGATCTTCATCTTGGAAAACTTGTTAGAAAAGAAAGATTAGCTTCGTGGATTCAAATCATCAATGATCAGAATCCTGACTTGATTATGTTTGTTGGAGATATATTTGATAAAACATTCAGGAGTGAGGATTCACAGGGAATGATTAGTGAGTTTAATAAACTGAAATCAAAATATGGTGTTTATGCAATAGTAGGTAATCATGAATATTATTTTGATATCAATAAATCAATTGAATACTTAAAGCTTTCCGGAATTCATGTACTGATTGATGAGGTAATAAATATTGAAAATAAGATCACTGTCATTGGTCGGGACGATGCACATAACCTTAGCAGAAAGGCTCTCGATTTATTAATTGAAAAACTGATAAAGACCTTCCAATAATTCTTATGGACCATCAACCCGTTGATATAATTTCATCTGTTAGAAACAGGATCGATCTGCAGATATCAGGGCACACTCATAACGGACAGATCTTTCCTGGTAATCTTTTGGCTAAGTTAAAATGGGAGCTCGTCCGAGGATATAGAAAAATAGGGGATTCAAATTTTTACGTGACATCCGGGTTGGGACTGAGCTTCATACCTGTCAGAATAGGAACACGCTCTGAGATTGTCCGTATTCTCCTGACAGGAAATAATCCGGATAAGATCACAAACAATAACAATAATTCTGGCTATCCTAATTATCATTCCCGATAAGATTAAGCCTTACACTTCCAGATATGATAGTGAAACGTTGTATCAGAACAGCATGAGATGATTATTTTAATATGCTTTCCCAATCAGAAATAGAAAAAATAGAGAATTTCACCGGAATAAAAACAGATTACCCTGCAGATAAATCAATAGCCGGATTATTTGAGGAAATAGTTGCTTTATATCCCAATAATCCGGCTGTCTTTTTTAAAGGCAGAACCGTGACTTATGATCAGCTGAACAGTAAGGCAGATGACCTGGCAAATGTTCTGATTGAAAATGGGATTAAGAAGAACATGTCGGTGGCTATACTGACCGAAAAATCTTTTGAAAACATAATTGGTATTCTGGGGATCCTGAAAGCAGGTGGTGTATACGTACCAATAGATCCGTTGTATCCTTGTGAAAGGATCAACTTTATACTAAAGGATTCCGCGTGTAGAATATTACTTACACAGCACAAGTTTGATGATTTGATATTAAATGTTCTGTTTAGACTTTATCTTGATCAGCCATTGACTGTTATCTCCGGTTTAAAAAAACTACCGCCAGATAGCTCTCCTTCTGATCTGGCATATATCATGTATACATCTGGTACAACTGGGATTCCTAAAGGTGTTATGGTTACACAAAAGGGAGTGGTAAGACTGGTAAAGAATACAAATTATTTAAATATTGATCCTTCAGACAGGGTAGCTTTTATCAATGCTGTCATTTTTGATGCATCGACTTTTGAATTATGGGGAACCCTTCTGAATGGTGCTTGTCTCTTTATTATTGATAAAAAGACCGTCCTCGATCCAGATCTTCTCGGGAAAATGTTGCTCAGCAATAATATCACTATTTCCCTGTTCACCGGATCTCTCTTCAACAAAATATTTGAATTTCGGGACGATATTTTTTCAGGTTTAAATTACCTGCTTGTGGGCGGAGAAGTGCTCTCTCCTTCCCATATCAATGCAGTCCGGAGATCGAATCCGGATCTGAAAGTTATCAATGTTTATGGGCCTACAGAGAACACCACCTTTTCCACGACATATTTAATAGAAGAGGATTTTGATAAGAATATCCCGATAGGGAAGCCGGTAAGCAACAGCACGGCATATATTTTTGATGAGGGTATGAATTATACGCCTGTGGGAGTTATCGGTGAGTTATATTTAGGAGGTGACGGTTTATCGATAGGATACCTCAACAGGGATGATTTGAATGAGAGGAGTTTTGTGGAGCATCC
>JAFGOZ010000491.1 GCA_016926235.1 Bacteroidales bacterium
AAGGTTAATAAACTTAGCACTAAATGCTAAGTTTTCCAACCGCTCATTCTTTTATTCTATTTTACTTATTTTGGACAGACCTGAGATAAATTAAATATGCTGAACAAATTAAATAATATTGCCTTATATTTTTTTTCATTCAGTATAGTGTTTGAATCATGGGATCCGTTTGGTTTAAAGGGTATTTTTTCTATTACCAAGATGATCGGCTTTATATACATATTCTCTTCATTACCATTTATTTACTTAAGATTGTTTTCAAGAGAGACGAAATGGTTATTAATTTTGCTTTTAGTATTCTTCTTTTTTTACACCTTTTCAACTATTTCCAACTTCCAGGGTCAAGCAAATATAATTTCCTTAATGAATATTTCATTGTTGCTAAATATTATTACTTTTATTTTAGTTACCAATCATATGCTAGAAAAACCAGAAACAGTTGATAATGTACTCCTTGCCTTTCTGTCTGGTGTTGTATTGATGTGGCTCTTATTTAGACTTGGAATTGGGATTGGTATTGAAGGTGAAGGCCAAACCAGGAGGCTTTCATTGTTTGGAGAAAATCCCAATATGATTGGTAATAAGGCTGTAATAGCGTTTACTATAGTCCTGTACTTCCTCTTTGTCGCGAAGAAAGGCAGCCGTAGAAGGCTAATGTCAAGAATATTTCTGCTGGTATTAGTTTTAATACTTTTTTCATTAGTTATGGCCACTGGTTCTCGCGGAGCATTTATCGCATTCTTCATCTCAAGCCTCTTTGTTCTATATGTTCTAGAAGTACGTAGAATATATAAAATTATACTTGTTGTATTTACAGTATTGATTTCCATTTATATCTGGAATCAAATAATGTACGGAGAATCAATAATGCAGAGAAGACTTATGGAGATTGTTGAAGAAAGAAGCTACGGACACAGAGGTGAATTATTGGAGTATGGATTAGTTACTTTTACCAAAAATCCAATATTTGGTGTTGGCAGCATATACAAGCCATCTGAATCTGAATTTCGTGATCCGCACAACGTATTTGTATACGTTTTATTGACTTCAGGATTAATGGGTTTTGTACCTTTTGTATTTTTTAATTATATTATTCTTATGCGGGGGTATAGGACCTATAAACATAAGAATAATATTTTATGCTTAATCCTTTTTTTTAGTCTTGTGCTAATTATGGCAAAATCAGGTGGATTTATTTCAAAAAAGCTGCTGTGGATTACTTATGCATTTATTTCAGGAGCTGCAATTTCAAACAATATTACAAATATTTCTCAGGAAAATTAAACCTTATTATTTCGCACAGGCAGTAATGATAGAAAATAGCAAAATCATTAAGAAGAAAATTTCCAATGTTTAAAACACATCCTGTTGAAGAATTCTTAATATGGGATTTTTACATGTTTATACTTATGAGTGTAAACTAGGGACAAATTGAATTACTAGTAGAGACAAATTGAATTAAATCGAATTTTTACGTATAGTATGAACATATTAGTTATTTCAGATAATTACCCTTCACGTTCATTCCCCAATGTTGGGGTTTTTGTTTACAAATTTGTTCAACAGTTATGCAAAATAGATCATCGAATTACTGTTATTGCTCCTTACCCGATAGTACCAAGAAAAATAAGATTTTCAAGATCAAATTATGGAGAAGAGTTGGCAAAAGTATTTCGTCCTTTATATTTTTCTTTATCAACAAAACAACTAGGTGGATTCAACACTTACACAATAGCCAAAGAAATGCAAATAAGATGCATAAGATATATTATTAAAAGACATAATATTGATTATGATTTTATTTACTGTCACTTTATTAAGAATGCATTAATTGCTATAGCCGCCTTAGAGAAATACAACAAACCGGTTTTTGCCGCAGTAGGTGAATACAAAAACATTGATTTAGTTCAGAAATGGTATAGTAAAGCTGAGTATTATAGATTTTTGAGTAAAATACAAGGATTCATAGCGGTCTCACCGTTTATAGCTAGTAAACTAATAGATTTAAATATTCCTAAAGAAAAAATTATTATTGCACCAAATGGTGTTGACGTTGAGGAATTTTCACCTAAGGATAAAATTCAACTAAGGGAAAAATTCAGATTTCCAAGGAACAATTTTATTATTTCTTTTATAGGACGTTTTACCCACGATAAGGGTCCGAACCGCATTCTGGAGGCAGTTGGTACTTATCCTGAACTATCATATATATTTATAGGATATGGAAGACAGAATCTAAGTAATACTAACATAATTTTTAAAGGGAAAGTACCTTATTATAAGGTCGCCGAATTACTTGCCTGTTCAGATATTTTCGTTCTTCCTACCTTACATGAAGGTTCTAATAACGCAATCATTGAAGCTATGGCCAGTGGGCTTCCGATAGTTTCGTCTGACATACCCGAGATAAGGGAACAATGCAATCCTGATTTCTCGATACTCGTTGATCCTATGGATATAGATGATTTAAGGAATGCCATACTTAAGATCAAGAATAATGAAGAATTACGTGAGTCCATGGCCTTAAATGCTTGTAAATACGCAATCAAATTTGATTTATACAAAAGATGTAAGAATGTAATTCAGTTTATTGAAAAAATGATAGATAAGTGCTCAAAAAATGAAACTAATTATCAATGCAGATGATTTTGGCATTGCTAGAACTGCTAATAAAGCCATAATCGAGCTGTGTCATAAAGAAGTTGTAACTTCTACTACTGTCATGGCAAATATGCCATATGCCAATGAAATTGTTAATTTGTTGCCGTTTGGGAATATTAGTATTGGGCTGCATGTAAATCTAACACAGGGGCCATCTGTATCAGATCCATTTATCATTCATAGTATTGTTGATGAACATGGCAATTTTTTTCCAAAAATGGTCCTTAAAAACAAGATTCAAATGGGGCAGATAAAAAAAGACCATATCTTAACAGAGATAAGGGCCCAATTTAAATTATTGCATGGCCTTGTAGGTGATAGATTGGATCATTTTGATTCTCATCAGGGATTAAATAAGATAAAGTTAGTTTCTGAGGGATTGATTCAAATTGCAAAAGAGACCAAACGTAAATGGGGTATCAGGGTTTATAACAAATACTATCTAAAGGGGGAGTCTCAAAATCCCAAGTTTGTTAATCCCCGACTTATCAACTTAGTGGAGTTTGGACTAAAGAGGATTGCTATTGAAACAGTCTTGCGCCAACGAACAAAAAGATTACATCGCTATTTTTATCATCCCGACGGTTTAGTCATGACTCCAAGTCATTTAACACTTGATTTCTTCAAACAACTAATGGAGATTGAGACAACATTTTTGCCCGACTATATACTTGAAGCTGCTTGTCATCCTGCTACAGGTGTCAATGATCTGCCTGAAACCACAATGAAAGAATCAAGGATAAAGGAATATGAATTGCTAAAATCAGAGGCATTTATTAAAGCAACCAGACGGATAAATATGATCAACTATTCAGGGATATTATATTGAATCGAACAAACCTAAAATGACAGATGTATTTCATATTAACTCCTACTTCGTTACTAACAAGGTGCACTGCGAATTGGTTTCAAAGCTTGACATGGTTGGACTAAGTCAAGTGATATATATTCCAGTAAAGAACAATTCCGATATAAGTAAGAACCGTCCTGACGATCTGACGAGAGGACATGTAATTTACTCTCATTGTTTTGGCCCATTTGCAAGGAGACTATGGCCAATAAAAATGGTTAAAATATGGCTTGATTTTAAGAAGCATTTCAAAGTTAATCCTGGTAAGGTGATTCATGCACATTCTTTGATCGTAAACGGTTTCATTGCATGTTTAGCTAAATCTAAATGGGGAACACCATATATTGTCACTGTAAGGAACACAGATATTAATCTGTTTTTAAAGCGTTATTCATTTTTTCGAAGGCTCGCACATATGATATTAAATCAAGCCGATAAAGTGATTACCTTATCCCCGGCTTATGGTAATATTCAGTTAAAGCGTTTCTTTTCTGAAAAAGACTTTTCCTTCTTTCAAAAAAAGCTTGAAGTAATTCCAAACGGAATAAATGATTTCTGGATCGAGAATAAAACTGCAAAAGAAAAAAGATGCTCCATGCCAACTGTTATCTTTATTGGGCGTATAGATAGAAATAAAAATCTAGAGACCTTAATAAAGGCATGTGATGTATTAAACAACAATGAGTTACGAATAAAGTTAATTGTTATTGGTGATGGACCATTAATGACAAGTATAAAAGCAAAAACATTTATAACAGAAATTGAATATAAGGGGTATATGATTGATAAAAACCTACTAAAAGAAACAATACGAAATTCAGATATTTTAGCTGTTACTTCTTATACTGAATCATTTGGGTTAGTTTACCCAGAAGCGATGTCACAAGGGTTGCCTGTGATCTATACACGCGGTCAGGGTTTTGATGGATTTTTTCATGATGGTGAGGTTGGATTTTCAGTAGATCCTTTTAATCCAGTTGAGATAGCAGATAAGATAAAATCTATCCTATCAGATTATTCTAGAATTTCCAAGAATGCTTATGATAGAGCTGCAAATTTTTCATGGTCTCAGACCATCAATAAGTATCGCAGGTTATACTTGAGTAATAACAATGCGGAATAATGAGAATCCTTTTAATTCATCAATATTTTCAAGAAAAAGATGGCTCCGGGGGGACTCGCTTCAATGAAATGGTTAAAATATGGCAGGAGATAGGTCATGATGTTGTTGTAATCACCGGAAACTTGTTCCAAAGAAGCACTATTAGAAAGATTCAATACAAAGGGAAGTTTGTAGTAAAAACAAATCAAGAAAATGCTGAAGTCTGGAGATGTTATGTATCGAAGGCATACAATAGGAGTTTCATTGGAAGACTTTGGGGATATTTTTCTTTTGTTTTTTCAGGCTTATATGCTGGTCTTTTTAAGGTCAAAGGGAAATTTGATTTAATCCTTGTTACTAGTCCCCCGATTTTTGTTGGCATTATTGCATATGTTCTTTCAAAAGTAAAAAGAATTCCTTTCGTTTTTGAAGTTAGAGATCTTTGGCCTGAATCAGCTATTGATACTGGTGTTATCAGGAATAAGCATATAATAATGGGGTCTTATTGGTTTGAAGATTTTATATATAAAAGGGCGAAATTAATATGTGTTCTAACACCTGCATTTCATACTAAATTGCATGCTGAAAAACATATCCCAAAAGAAAAAATTATTCTAATCCCAAATGCTGCTGATTTTGAATTGGTCGATGAATTAAGTACCGAATTTGATCCTGATGTTTTTAGAAAAGAAACTGGAATGGATGATAATTTTGTAATTATATATATTGGGGCACACGGTGTGGCCAACGGTTTAAATCAAGTGTTGGACGTTGCAAGGCTTCTTAAAGATACTAAGGTTCTTTTCATTTTAATTGGTGGTGGTATGCAAAAGCAAAAATTAGTTTATGAAGCCAAAGATAAAAAAATCAATAATATTAGGTTTTTGGATTCAATGCCTAAAAAAGAAGCACTGAAATACGTTATAGCATCTGACGCAGGAGCCTCAATATTAATTAAGAATGAAACCTTCAAAACTGTTTATTCCAATAAAACCTTTGACTATATGTCTTGTAAAAAACCAATTCTAATGGTCATAGATGGAATTTCTCGTGAGTTAATCGAAACCGCTGACGCTGGAATCTTTGTTGAACCTGAAAATCCTTATGATTTTGAAGAAAAAATCCGTTACTACTTAGCAAATCCTGGAGAGTTGAAGCGTCAGGGATTAAATGGATACAAATATGCCAGAGAACACTTTGATAGATCTGTCTTAGCCAAAAAATATGTGAATTATTTAAAATTGGTGATACAGGATTAATTAGTCGGTCCTTAAAAAGTAGTTAACGTGTTGATTATTAACAATTAATGTTAATAACATGTTTTGATTATCTGCAAGGAAAT
>JAFGOZ010000492.1 GCA_016926235.1 Bacteroidales bacterium
ATATATTCAACCACCAGACAGTCAGTGTAGCTAATGTAATAATAAGTACAACTTTTGTAAAAATACTTATTGAAACTGCCCTGTGTATAAAAATTGGAGTTATGGCCAATACACCAATTAAGGGTGATGTAAACACTGCCAATTTAAAAAGTCTGTTAATATCAGAATCAAATTTCATATTGATACAAAAGTACGGCTTGGTTTTGACAATTTAAACAAATCCGGGGTTAAATAGGCAATTAAATGAACCTTGGTGCATTAAAATATTAAATTTGTACCTAATTAGTGATAAATTTAAAGTGATTTAATTTATATCTTAATTTAAAAATGCCCAACCGGATACGACACAGAAGAATAACAAGACCTCCAAAGATGGAAGGGTATAAACCATTTGGCATTCCTATGCGTGAACTGGAAGCCGTTGATCTTTTATATGAAGAGTATGAGGCTTTGAGGCTTGCCGATTATGAAAATCTTACCCAAGAAGAGGCAGCAAAGAAAATGAATATCTCACGCCCGACTTTTACCAGGCTATATGACAAAGCCCGCAAAAGTATTGCAAAGGCATTTGTAGAAGGGAAAGCTATTATTATTCAGGGTGGGACATATGTAACCGATGATTATTGGTACAGGTGCGCTGATTGTCACGAAACAATGGTTATAATAAATCCGGCGGAACAATGCCGGAAATGCGATTCGGATAATATTACCAGGTTGAATCCCGACTAATAACTTTTCCCTTTTATTTGTAGTCCGTGACGGAATCGAATCATCGTTTGTAGACTGAGAATCTGCCGTCCTGACCCCTGGACGAACGGACCATAATTTATCCTCTTTTAGCAATTTCTTCAAGCTTACCCTTATTAATTATTTTAAGCTCCTTCCCCTTAAGCTTCAAAATTCCTTCTTTCTCAAATTCTTTAATAAATTTAACAGCGCTTTCGATTGTAATGGATGCAAAGTCTGCAATATCCTGACGGGTCAAATATTGAAAAACATCTTCTTCAAGGAATTCTTCCGAAGATAAATATAATAAGGCCGAAGCAAGTTTACCCCTCATTTGCTTATAGGACGTATTTTGTATTATATCAAGGTATCGTCCTTCATTCCTGCAATTCCTGGATGTGATACGCATGGCAAAATCAGCATTTTTCATTAATAATTGTTTCAATGCTGTTTTTTCAATCATGCAGATTGTTGAATCTTTTAAGGCTACTGCCGAATAGTTGTATATATTGTCCCCGAACACAGATGAAAAAGCCATGAAATCACCCTGTTTTGTCAAACGGATATTTAATTGTTTTATACTGCCTGTTTGCAGAAAAACCTTAACAAGGCCATCAACAACATATAGAATATAAGCGGCAAAGGCGCCTTGTTTAAATATAGTCTCGCCTTTTAAATAAGTTATCTGTGTTTTCCTGCTGTTTATAAATTCCAGATCATCGGGATATAAATACTGAAAACACGTTGATGATTTTTTACATTCTTTACAATTATTGTTGCTATCGGATTCCAAGTTTTAAAGTATTAAAAATGTATGCAAAAATAAATAAAATGCCGGTAAATGTTAATCTTTACTGATAAACTTACCCTCATTTATTAGTATTTGCATTGTTCTTTTTGAAATTTTATAAGAAAAAAGTTATAATATTTCAGACAAAACTACTGATCTTCCAAACCGGCTTTCGTCAATGCAAAAATTACTGCCGGTATCTTTGCAGCCAATAATTGAACTTTATATGAAAAGGGTAGCAATTCCGGTTGTTGGCGGTCAGTTAAGCGAATATTTTGGCCAGTGTGATCATTACCAAATATTCGAAATTGAAAATGGTAATGTGATAAGCGAAGAGACAGAAATACCTCCGAAGGAGTATGTAACAAAATTACCGGAGTGGGCCTCAGGCGAAGGAATAACAGATATTATTGTCTACAAGATCGATAAACGAATTATCACTTTGTTCGCTCCTTTAAGAATTAACCTGTTCGTGGGGATCTCTGTAAATACACCGCGTAATCTTATCGAGGATTATATCAATGGCAAGCTTAAATCGGATGAAAGAATTATTTCAGAAATAATGGCCTGATATGATAAATCAAACACAAATAACCGGTGCAGAAGCAATTTTGCTTGCCCTTTTAAAGGAAAATACGGATACTATTTTTAGCAATCCGGACAAATATCTATATCAAAACAGAAAAAAGAATTATCGGCATACCTGAAAGAATTGCTAATAACGAATATGTGAAAGAATAATTAATAATAATGTTAAATTTCTAATTTAAAGAGTATGAAAATGTTAGAAACCGCTGTTAAGGAGATTGAAACAGCAGCAGAGCTTAAGAAAATTATAAATGAGAATGAAAATGTAATGGTTAGTTGTGGCCGTATGGGGCCCATGTGTATTCCTGTTTATGATGCAATGGAAGAATTGGAAGAAGAACGGCCAGATGTTAAATTTTATGTAATGGGATTTGATACTCCGGAGGCTTCTCCTATAAGGAATGCCCCAATGTGCAGGGGGTTTATGGGGCTCCCTTTCAACGTGTATTATAAAAACGGGCAAATGGTAACGGCTACTACAAGTATTCAGGACAAGGAACAAATTGTATCTGTTATGGATCAGTTTTTTGCATAGCATTTTATATTTATAGACTTATAGTCGCGGATTTGCAATATAGATTCTCAGTAACATGGACGAAGTATATGATGTGATGATTTTAGGTGCCGGAGCGGCAGGTTTAGCGGCAGGCATCTATACTTCAAGAGCTAAGCTAAACACACTCATCCTGAATGAAGGCGCAATCGGAGGGCAAATGATTTTGACCGACGAGATTGCTAACTATCCGGGGGTTGAGTCAACCAAAGGTTATGCGGTGGCCAATACCATGAAAAAGCAGGCTAAAGATTTTGGCTGTAAAATAAAGTCAAACATCAAAATAGCCGGATATAAACTGGAGGGTAATATAAAAACTATTGAACTTGAAGATGGTCGCAGCTTTCGGGCAAAATCAGTTATACTTGCATCAGGGGGGAAACCCCGATCCTTAAATATACCAGGTGAACAAAAGTTTAAAGGTACAGGCGTTTCCTATTGTGCCACTTGCGATGGCGAGTTTTTTACCGGAAAGGAAGTGATTGTGGTGGGAGGAGGTAATTCTGCTCTTGAAGAAGCAGTAACCCTTACCAATTATGCCACAAAAGTAACTATCGTACATCAGTTTGATCATTTCCAGGCTTTTGATCATGCCATACAGGAAGCAAAAAAGAATCCGAAGATCAGTTTCATCATGGGATCTGAACCCAGGGAATTTAAAGGTAATGAGATACTTGAAAGCGTGATTATCGAAAACATGGCAACCGGCGAATTGTCAGAAATGAAAACCGACGGTGTCTTTATTTTCATAGGCTACCTTCCTAATACCGATCCTTTAAAGAATATTGTAAAAACAAATGAGCGAAACGAAATTGTTGTAGATGCTGATATGAAAACCAATATTCGTGGCGTTTTCGCTGCAGGTGATTGCATTGTAAAAAAATACAGGCAGGTAACTACGGCTGTAGCCGATGGAACAATATCGGCATTAAGTGCAATGGAATATTTAAGAAGTTCAAATTAAGTGTTCTCTCTCATAAACGGGGAAAATAGTTGTATGAGCAGACCCAGCTAAAATTGTTTAAACTATGATCGAAGTAAATTCTTATGCAGACTTTATATCCAGATTAACAGGAAAAGATAAAACCTATCTGTTACTATACAAAAAGGGCAGTGAAAAAAGTGACTGTGCCTTTTCCAATGTTCAGTCGGGTAGTGAAAAAGTTAAAAACGTACACATATTTCATGCTGATGTAACCCATGTACGGGATATCCATGAAAGATTCGATATTACAACAGTTCCTGTCCTGCTTGAATTCAGGAACGGAGAATTTATTAATACCATAAAAGGGTGTAATGATGCGAGCCAATATAAAGCTTTGTTTGAAGATACTGTTTTCCGTGCTGAAAGAAAGGATGGAGAGAAACCGGCAAGACGTATAACTGTATATTCGACACCAACCTGTTCGTGGTGTAACACGCTCAAAACTTATCTTAAATTACATAATGTTTTATACACCGATGTTGATGTTTCGCGCGATCAAAAGGCTGCTGATGCATTGGTTAAACGAAGCGGGCAGATGGGTGTTCCACAGACCGATATTAACGGTGAAATTATAGTAGGCTTTAATAAAGCCCGCATAAACCAGCTGTTGGGCATAACTGGATAGCTTTAAGTACATTAATAAAATTAAATAAATTGTCTAATAATAGAACTTAATTAAAATGAACGAATTACAACCGGTAAATCAGAATGTGCTATTGGAAATAGCTGATGATAAAAAAGAACAAAAAACAATC
>JAFGOZ010000493.1 GCA_016926235.1 Bacteroidales bacterium
AATATTTACTATGCTGGTGCGAAATTAGTAAAAATATTGAAACAAATCAAAATTTATTGTTCTTTCAACATTTTTTTGCCCAGCTAACAATAAGCCCAGCTGACGGAACAGCATCAGATGAAACTGATACAAAGAAAAAGGTTTTTCATCACTCCGAAATTTGCCTGAAAGAATCGGCTGTTCCGGTCAGCTGCAGCTTTTGGTTAGCCAGTTTTTAATATCATAATTGGCAATCTATTTTTTTAAAGTGTTTTTGAGCACCACATTGATTAGCTTGTCCTGATATATTTCAGATTCATCTAAATTGGGTACATGAGCAGAATTCTCAAACCAAACAATTTCCTTGTAAGGTGCCTTTAACACTTTAAAATATTCTTCCAGTAGTTCAAATGGAGTCTGGTAGTCATATCTTCCAGTAAAAAAATAAACAGGAATTTCAAGTTTTTGTATTTCTGCAAACAAATTTATTCCCATCAGCTCATCCCACATTATATTTTGAGTATGTACAAATGCTCTCATGAGATTACTTTTATCAATTTCGGAATAATAAGGAGATGTGTTCCAGTATCTGCCCAAGTCTTGATAAGATATATTTCGAAAAGATCCGCCATATTTTTCAAGCAATAGCCTTTGAGCACTCAAACTTTGATATCCGCCGGCATAAGGAGGAGGACCGATTTTTGTTAGTATTTCAATTGCATCTGAATCATTTGCTGCTCTTGCTTTTTCTAATGTATAACGATACGAAATCAACTCAGATTTTTTCATATTAACCACTTGGCCCATTCCAATATAGGCATATAGATCATTTGGATGTCTAAAAGCTGTATACATACCAAGTATGCTTCCCCATGAATGTCCAATAAGAAATAACTTGTCCTTTGAGAAACGTGTTTTTAATAACTGGATGAGTTCATGTGTATCCGACAAAAATTGGTCAATATTCATAGTTTCTTTTGGAATTGCTTCATTATATGATTTTCCCGCTCCTCGCTGATCCCAGTTAACGACAATAAAGTTTTTTTCAAGATTATCCGAATCGATATGAGTAAAAGGTATTTGAGGGAAGCCAGGTCCTCCGTGAAGAAATAACAAGATTGGATTGGATAGGTTTTCCCCCCTTATGAGAATCCATTGTTCTACATTTCCTAAAGTAATTTTTTCGAGTGAGTTAATTTTCATTTGGTTTTGCTCATCATTTGGAAATACCCATGCAACGGGAAATATTAAAAATACTATAAACAAACTTCGTATCCATTTTGTTTTTCGATTCATTTTTTAATCTCAATTTGATGATTAGGTGTTTATGTTTGACTGGCTAACATTTAAATCAGCCGTTGGAACAGCATCAGGCAACACTGAAACAAAGAACAAAACTTTTCATCAACCGAAATCTGCCCAGAGGGATCGGCTGTTCCAATCGGCTGCATTTTGATGTTAGCGCTCTATGATACCAAGATACTATTTCTGTCTAGGTCATTTCCTTATTTAATCAAGATCATTTTTATGGTATGTACAAATCCCTCTGCCTCAAGTCTACAGATATACACACCACTAGGCGATAGTTTATTGTTTTGATTTTTCCCACTCCAAGTAATAGAATGGGCGCCTGGCAACAGGTTGGAGTTTACGAGTTCTTTTACGAGATACCCTTGTAAATTGTATATACCAATTTTTACAAACGATTCTATTGGCACATAATACTGGATTTTAGTTTCACTATTAAATGGGTTTGGATAGTTTTGTTTTAATTCATAATCAAAATTATTGTCAACTTGTAAACATATTTCTTTCGAGTACTCGAAATTTCCGTCAAAATCGATTTGCTTAATTCGATACCAGAGATAACTAAAACTTTTAGAACTATCCGAGTATGAATAAATTTGACTATTTACTGTGGTGCCTTGTCCGGGAATGAATACAAGTTTTTTCCAAATATTTGGGCCCTCTCTGTGGTTGCTGACCTTTTTCTCTATTTCAAAACCATAGTTATTTGTTTCACTTTCAGTTCTCCACTTTAGGGTAATTGAATTGTTGTCTAGAGAGGCTTCAAAAGATGATAATTCTACAGGGACATCAGGACTGTAATTTGGGATTTCGACGTAAGAAGCAGTACCTGAACCCCATGATAATGCAGCATCTTCATTCCCTATATTTTTTATTTTTAAACTAACAGTGTCTCCTGCATGTGTAATAGGATCCATGCCACTAAAAGTATACAATGTTCCACTTGTAATATATGTCTCATCAGCGATAAAAGATTCTGTGGCAACAATTGCAGTATCAATAAAAATATCAGCTCTCAGGATTGTTCCAAAGCCAACCACCCATAGATAAAGACTATAGTCAGTTCCAGAAATATCTCCTTCAAGTTTATAATTATTCCAGACAATGCTATCCCCTTTAAAAAGAAAATCCGTTTTACCGCTCGCCAAAGTTGGACTTAATGATTTATTAGAACCACTACCAATTAAGTAAAGCCTTATCTGCTCATTTAAGCATGATTCATTTTGACTTGTTTCGTAAACCTTTTCGACTATTAATTTGAAATCCAATGAATCTTTTTGGATACTAAATTGAGCATAGCCAACTGTAGCTTCTAAGCAAAAAATCAATAGACTAATAGTGAGAGATAATTTATTAAACATATCAAACCTCCAGCAAAAACAGTACTATCAATATTTTTCTTGACTAACGGCTATCCGACTAGTGTAACTGACTATATCTTACAATCGTGTCGGACAAAATTCTTGACGGTCTACGATAACATCCTAACGAAAGAGGCACAATCCAGCCATTGGTGAGTGCTAAATTGTGCTTTAGGCAATGGCCATTATAAGTATGGCTAAAACACCTCTTTTCATAAAATCCTCCAACTAAATAAAAGTAATGTGTTAACAAAATTTTAATTCACATGTTATTTGCCTTGCACCCACCAAATGCCAGTTTCCTTCTCCGGGTAGGGTACATTGTTCAACCAATTGCCACTGCCTTGAAGCGACACTTACTCTCCCTGTGATAGATGGACCTGGACGCGGTAGATTTGCCTTTTTTGCTGAATCGTACCACCCATCGCCGTGTAGATTTTCTCCGAAACAGGGGGTAATTTAACCGGCATTTCGGGGCATCGGCTACGACCGCTTCAAAGGTGGCTAAAACGCCGTTATTTACTTTAATGCATAACACACCTCCTTTCGTGTCGCTGCGCTAACAATTAAATCACCGGCTGAAACCGCATCAGAGTAACCAGCGCAAACGAACCAAAAATTGCGAAAGACCCGAATTTAGCCCAGACGAATCGGCGGTTTCAGTCCGGT
>JAFGOZ010000494.1 GCA_016926235.1 Bacteroidales bacterium
ATACCCGGCCTGGGGCCGGGTGCAAGCTCAATTTTCTTGTAGCGAGAGGCGGGCTTGAACCGCCGACCTCATGATTATGAATCATGCCTGATATTTGTTTTTATTTTCCTTTTGTTTTCTTATGTATTGTATGTCAATGTTTTAATTGTTATGTATTTGTTCTTTTTTTCTCTTTTTTGTTGTTTATTTCCGATTTTGTATGTAAATTGTATGTACCAAATTCAAGGAACATACAAATATAAACACCTGAAATACAGCATATATGATTGGAGTTACCACCGCAATAATATTAGATACGAGAAAAAAAAGGAAGGATGAAACATACACCGTGAAACTCCGGGTAACTTATAACCGGATGCAGAAATATTATCCCTTAGGCGTCCATCTTACTCCCGAAGAATGGGAAAAGACACTTCAGCCAAATCCAAGAGGTGATAATAAAGATAATAAGGTTTTCTTTAACAAAATTGAACACAGGGCTATCGAAGTCATAAAAGAACTTGAGCCTTTCAGCTTCCAGGCTTTTGAAAAGAAGTTTAACCAAAAAGCTGCTCCCAAGAAAGATGTCTTTTACCTGTTACAGGAATACAGTGGGGAACTGACGAAGCAGGAAAGATTAACCACCGCTGAAAGCTACAGAAGTACTCTGAAATCTTTTAAAGAATTCATTAAAGATACCAGGAAAACAAAGCTTATGCTGGCCGACATTACACCCGAATGGTTAAGCAAATACGAAAAATGGATGGTTGAAAATGAATCTTCAATAACAACAATTGGAATTTACCTAAGGAATCTAAGGACTATCATAAACAAGGCCATCGAAGAAGGCAACCTGAGCAACGAATTCTATCCTTTTGGCAAACGCAAATACCAGATACCATCAGGAAAGAACATTAAGAAGGCGCTTACCTTAAATGATATTAAAAAAATTGTTGAATATAAGACTGCTACTCCTGCAGAGGATAAAGCAAAAGACCTTTGGTTATTCAGTTATCTTTGTAATGGTGCAAACGTTAAAGACATTGTCAAATTGCAGTACAGGAATATTAATCATAAGAATATTACTTTCATCCGTTCTAAGACAGAACGTGCGACCAAGAGTAATCAGAAACCTATTGTTGTTATGTTATTACCGGAAATCAGGGCGATTATGGATAAATGGGGCGTAACGTCAAAGGAACCGGAAAATTATGTTTTCGGGATAATTTCCGAAACTGATTCCCCGCAGACTGTTCTGGCTAAAATTAAACAGGCTACCAAAACCATAAACAAGTACATGAAACGGATCGGTGAAAGCCTGGGTTTTGATCTGGTGCTTACGACCTATTCCGCCCGTCACTCCTTTGCTACTGTTCTGAAACGTTCCGGCGCCCCGATTGAATTTATCAGCGAAAGTCTGGGGCATAAAGATTTACGTACAACCGAAAACTACCTCGACAGTTTTGAGGATGATGTAAAAGAATCATTTCAGAAAAAACTTTTGGATTTCAACAATAAATAATGCATCACACTATGAATAACAACCCGGTTCTGTTTGATAAAATTCTTTACGATAAGTTACGTCCCTGGTTAAAAACCAATAATCCGGACGAAAAGTTTACTTCAAAGTTATCCGATATTAAAACGGTAGTTGCTGATTATCAGTCATTTTACCAAATGGAATTTTACCGTCCCTTTAATAACAAGACTAAATATTATAACAAACTGATTATCAATGAAATGTTTAATTATAGTAACCAGATAATCAGCCTTATAAATGAGGATAAGAATGTTAAGCTCAGGAAATACTGGCTTAATGACACGTTAACCAAAAAACTGGCAACCCGTCTGAAAGATATTGGAAAACTCATTCAGGATAAGGATTATTCCTTGAGCTATATCAACCCTCACAAAACATCCTACAATATTGATGCGGAACACAAGACAGAAACCTATATCATTCAGCTTTTGAAACTGGCCCTGATAAAATCATATCTTGAAATTCAGCAGCCTTTTAAAAACCTCATTCCCGATAACTTTATGATCGAGGAAGATTTTTACACGCAATTTCTTTTTGAACCGATTCCTGATGTCAAATTCATTAAAGAAGTTCCTGAGCTTCTCATTGTTGAAGAAAAAGAGGAAATTTTCCAACCTAAAAAGCTTTCGTTTGGTTATAATGAGTCCTCAACTGAAAAGCTTCTGAATTTATGCAAGCTGTTAACAATAAAGGTAGATTTCCTGAATGACAATCTTACCTCTGAAAAAGATTTTATAGAAGTAATGGCCAGCAAAGACCTGACAGGATCGGATAAACAAATTCACATCGGTTGTGAAACCACACAATTCAGGTACATCATCGACAAACTTAAACCCTTATTTTCTGATCTGACCCTTTCAAATATCGAGAAATCCAAAGCTTTCTTTTCCAGAAACGGTGTCCTTATCACTGCAACCAATCTTTCCCGGAATAAGCACCACGACCCGAAACAAAAAGAAACCATAGACAAAATTTTCAAAGAAGTGCAATAAAATAGTGTAAGTACTGTAAGCCATCTTACACTTCGCTAACACCCTTACAGTTTTCCGGTTAGCAGGGCAGTAATTTCGTTCTGTTCGAACTTAAGAAACGGCCTTGCAAGGCTCATTTACTCACTTTTTAAATTATAAGTAAAATGAGCGAAGAATTGATTTATCAAAAACTGGATAACATTGAAAAGCTACTGGTAGAACAGTCGCTTCTGAAAAAAGAAGTCCTGAATTTTAACGAAACAGCGATTTATCTTGAAGTATCGCATTCGCACCTGTACAAATTGACCAGTACGGGAGTTATCCCTGCATACAAGCCAAACGGCAAGAAATTATATTTCAACCGGAAGGAGCTTGATGAGTGGTTACTCAGCAACAAGCAGGTTTCAACGGACGAAATCGGGCAACTGGCAGATGAGTTTCAAATGAAATCAGGGAGGGCAAGGTAATGAATGAACTTATTCAACCCTTGCTTACCTTGATGAATGATATCAGGGAAGTAAAGGCATACCTGCAAAATTTGAAGCAGACACGTGCCGAAAAATTCAAAGAATGTTGGATTGACGGTCAGGATGTAATGCTTGCCCTCAACATCAGCAAACGTACATTACAATCTCTCCGGGATAAAGGCATTTTGCCTTACTCCCGGATCAGTGGGAAATTCTATTACAAGGTTTCCGACCTGGAGGCTTTACTCGAAAACAATTATTCCGGTAACATTAAAAAGCCTCTCGGTTATGGAAATCACTGAAAAAGACATACTTGATAAAACGCATTACGGGCTTGACATTTATGCTTACGTATTGCGACAGTTCTACCCCGAAGAGATTGTAATATCCTTATCTGGAAAGAAGTGTAAACCGGCCAGAAATCCCATTCTGACCGGCGATTATACCCTGAATATTTACAACCGGGATTGGGTATTCCTGTTTGATGATACATCCGATCCCAATTTCAAGGGCAATCCGTTTGATTTTGCCTGCTTACATTACAATTTGTCAGGTCAGGATCTGTTAGTAAAACTGAATGAAGATTTACACCTCAACATTGGTAAGGACCGAAACTTTTATAACCGGAAAATGGAGAATACCCCATTACCGGAAAAGAAGAAAAAGCCAAAACCAATAATTCCCAAATTCAGCTTTTACAAGAGACCTGTTAAAAACACTGTCCCGGAAAAAGAAATCAACCTGATAGAAATATACAACCTGGTTAAAAGCGAATCATATAAACCGGTTACGGACTGTCTGAGAGGCATCTCCGGCAAAGAAGAAGCAAGGGCCTACAAAGCTCAGTACTTCGATTATGTGACATTTTCCGGTATTTTCTCAA
The DNA here is from genome assembly GCA_016926235.1 of Bacteroidales bacterium. Next base: position 3,841 of record JAFGOZ010000494.1, read on the forward strand.
AACGCAGCGATAAAGCTTTGTTGAAACATTCGGGTTTGCTTACCATCGACTTTGACCATATACCGGATATTGAATCCTTAAAACAGTCTTTGTTACAAGATGAATATTTCGAAACAGAAATTTTGTTTGTTTCACCATCGGGCAATGGCCTGAAATGGGTAATCCCCATCGACCTGACCCAGGGTTCCCATGATTTCCTATTCAGGGCAGTAGCCGCCTATATCCGGCAGACATATTCTTTAGAAGTGGACAAATCCGGGAAAGATATTTCCCGGGCTTGCTTCCTTCCTTATGATGATAATGTATATATAAATCCGAAATATTTAGTTTCATGACAAAAAAGAAATTCAATCCACAGGAGTGGCTCAACAATACTGCAACAACAAAAGATGAAATCCTCTCCCCTAGTAAGGAAATATCAGAAGGACAAAGGGGTAATGATGATATAGAAGAAATTGTTTCACGGATCGAATCAAAGAATATTGACATAACGGCGGCTTATGCCGATTGGCGTGATATTGGCTTTGCCTTTTCATCTGAATTGGGCGAAGGAGGTAGGCAGTATTTTCACCGGATCAGCCGTTTTTATTCTGATTATTCACCTGCTGAATGTGACAAACAATATGATAAATGCCTGAAATCAAAAGGCAGTGGCATCACTATAAAAACCTTTTTCCAGAAGGCAAAGGAAGCCGGCATTAACTTAGCTACCTCTTCAATTTCCACCCCTGATTTAAGAGAGGTATCCGCCGATGGCGGATGGAGTGGTGATGAAGATAAACTTCCTGTTTTTTCATCGGAAATATACAACCTGTTGCCTCAGTTCCTGCAGGAGATTTGTAATGTGACCAGTTCACCTGATGAAAAAGACTTATTACTGTCGGGCTCAATGGCAGTTCTGAGCAGTTGTATTCCCAATGTTTACGGATATTACCACGACCGGAAGGTAAATGCCAATCTGTATCTGTTTGTCACTGCCCCTGCATCGGCCGGGAAAGGCATCCTTACCCACTGTACCCGGCTGGTATATCCGATTCATAAACAATTACGGGAAGAAAGCCAGGTATTAAAATCGGAATATGAAAGAGAATACAACGAATACCTGATCATTCGTAAAAAGAACCCGGCTGCAGAGAAACCTCAGAAACCACCTGAAAAGATGCTGTTTATTCCTGCAAATAACAGCGCTTCGGGCGTGTTTCAGCTTTTGCATGATAATGATGGTAAGGGACTGATCTTTGAAACCGAAGGCGATACCATGGCTTTTGCCTTTAAAAGCGATTACGGTAACTATTCCGATGGCTTCCGAAAGGCATTCCATCATGAAACAATCCGATATTATCGTAAAACGGACCGTGAGTTTGTGGATATTGAATGTCCCCGGCTTTCCGCTGTACTTTCTGGAACTCCAAAGCAGGTTCAAAACCTTATTCCCGAAGTTGAAAATGGTTTATTCAGCCGCTTCATTTTCTATTACCTTGAAATGTCATCGGTCTGGAAAGATGTTTTTGAACGCAGGGCTGAAACCGGATTGGATGAGTATTTTGACCGGTTTGCACAGCAATATTTTGAATTGTATAAAATTCTGAAATCTGCAATGAATATTGAATTTACCCTTACAGCAAGCCAGCAGCAACAATTCAACAGCACATTTGCCCGATGGCAGAATGTTTATGAAACCCTGATCGGACAGGAATATGTTGCAACGGTGAGACGGTTAGGGTTGATAACTTTTCGTTTTGCCATGATTTTTTCGGTATTGCGAATTCTGGAGACCGGAGATCTGCCCAAAAGAATTATTTGTGAAGAACGCGACTTTCAGAATGCAATTTCAATAACCGAAGTTTTGATTGTTCATGCAAAGAAAGTATTTTCAGATTTACCTCAACCTGTGCCAATTCTAAAACGTGAAAACCGGGAAGAACGGTTTTTCAGCCAATTGCCCGATAAATTCTCAAGAAAAGATTATGTTGAATTGGCCTCAAGAATTAGCATTCCTGATAAAACCGCTCAAAATTACATTTCTAAAATGCTAAAGAAAGGATTAATCCACAGGGATAAACATGATTGTTACTTGAAAATTTCTAATGAGGATATTAAGGATTCAGGGGATATTTAGGAATTTATCCCCAGTTTCCTCAAAATCCTTAAAATCCTTACACCTATTTGTTGATATTTTCACAATAACTTTTCTGTTTTTCTTTTCTTTTTCCTTCCTTTTATTTCTTATCTTTAGACAGAATTGTCTAAACAACGACGGTCTAATGAAAAGCATCGAATTTGGTAAGTATTTAAGGACAATAAGGGAATCGAAAAACATTCCGCAACGCATTGTTGCTCATGCCATCAATGTGGATACGAGTACCCTTTCTAAAATGGAACTTGGCGAAAGACAAGTGACCATTGCTATGGTACCAGGACTTGCAAAAGTGCTGGAAATAAACATCAAGGAATTACAAATAAAATATATTTCGGAAAAGATCATTTCCGATTTTAAAGGTCAACAATTTTTAAAAGAAGCATTGAATAATACAATTGAATTACTTAACAGGTAACATGGCAAAGAAGAACAAGGAAAATAATTTACCATTAGAGAAAACTCTCTGGCAGGCAGCCGATAAACTTCGTAAGAACATGGATGCTGCCGAGTATAAACACGTAGTATTAGGACTTATTTTCCTGAAATACATTTCTGATGCTTTTGAAGAACTTTATAACAAACTTTATGAGGGAAAAGGAGAATATGAAGGTGCAGATCCCGAGGATAAAAATGAATACATAGCTGAAAAGGTGTTCTACGTGCCGCCTTCAGCACGTTGGAAATGGCTTCAGGGCAGGGCAAAACTTCCAACCATCGGTAAAGATATTGACGATGCAATGGATGCCCTTGAAAAGGATAATCCTCAAAGTTTAAGAGGTGTTTTGCCAAAAGTATATGCACAGGAAAAATTGGATAAGGGCAGCCTGGGAGGGTTGATCGACCTGATCAGCACAGCAACCCTCGGAACCAAAGAAGCACAAAGCAAAGACATTCTTGGAAAAGTATTTGAATATTTTCTTGGTGAGTTTGCATTGGCAGAAGGCAAGAAGGGAGGACAATTCTACACTCCTGCCAGTGTGGTAAAACTTTTGGTTGAAATGCTTGAGCCTTATGAAGGCAGAGTTTTTGACCCTTGCTGCGGTAGCGGCGGTATGTTTGTGCAAAGTGAAAAATTTATAAAGGCTCACCAGGATCATTATAAAAAGAAAAGCAATGGAAATAAGCTTTCATTAAATCCGGCCGATCATATTTCGATTTATGGTCAGGAAAGCAACCAGACTACCTGGCGTTTGTGTAAAATGAACCTTGCTATAAGGGGCATTGACAGCAGTAATGTAAAATGGAATAATGAAGGCAGCTTTCTGAATGATGCACACAAAGATCTGAAAGCTGATTATATTATTGCAAACCCTCCATTTAATGATAGCGACTGGAGCGGTGAATTATTGCAAAAAGATGCCAGATGGGTTTATGGTGTACCGCCTGCTGGAAATGCCAATTACGCATGGATACAACATTTTCTTTACCATACTTCCGCCAATGGACAGGCGGGTTTTGTATTGGCAAAAGGTTCACTCACTACTAAAACCAGCAACGAAGGCGAAATAAGGAAATCCCTCATAGAAAATGATTTGATTAATTGCATCGTAAACCTGCCTGCAAAATTATTTCTGAATACCCAAATACCGGCATGTCTTTGGTTTCTATGCCGCAATAAGCAAAAACGAAAAAGGGAGATTCTATTTATTGATGCCCGTAACCTTGGTTTTTTGAAAACAAGAAAAAACCTTGAATTTACCGATGAAGATACATACAAGGTGGCAAGTACATACCATAACTGGCGGACAAGCGATGCTGCATACACTGATGTGCAGGGCTTTTGCAAAAGTGTGAGCATTGATGATGTAAAAGCGCTGAATTATATAGTAACACCCGGCAGGTTTGTAGGATTGCCCGATGATGAGGATGATTTCAATTTTGAAGAACGCTTTACAAAATTGAAAACAATATTAGAACAACAATTTGCCGAAGAGGATGAATTGAACCAACAGATTAAAAGTAACCTTTCTAAAATAAATATTTATGCCAACACCTAAAGGGAATTGTAAAGACTGTGATAAATATGCCAAAGCGGGACACAACTATTGTAGAATGTGTGGTTATCACTTAACTAAAGGCTATGTTCAGAATGTTAGAATAGCAATTGGTTATTATTCGAATGAAAAGTTTTGCGGCTAATGTGGTAAACTAAGAAAAAATTGCAAATGTTAAATAGGATAGAATATAAATTTTCTGATTTTGTAGAAATAAATCCTATCGTAAGTTTGAATGGAAAGGAAGAATACTCCTATGTTGAAATGAAAGATTTACACGATGGAAATAAATTCTGTTATCCAAATGTGGAACGTAAACCTACAAGTGGGGCAAGATTTCAAGAAGGCGATACATTGTTTGCAAAAATTACTCCATGCTTAGAGAATGGCAAAATATGCAAAGTGAAAGGTTTGAAAAATGGAATTGGTTTTGGGTCAACAGAGTTTTTAGTTTTCAGAGGAAAAGAAAATATTTCTGATAATGATTTTGTTTTCTATTTATCCAGATGGGATGAGGTAAGAGGTTTTGCAGAAGGGAATTTTGAAGGAACATCAGGAAGGCAGCGGGTTCCCAAAAATTGCTTTGAGAATTTATACTTAGAATTACCAGATTACAACGAACAGACCCAGATAGCTTCTATCCTCAATAGTTTGGATGATAAAATAGATTTATTACAACGCCAAAACAAGACCTTAGAGCAATTAGCTGAAACGCTTTTCAGACAGTGGTTTGTGGAAGAAGTAGAAGAGAGTTGGAAAGCAGTAAGAATTGGTGATGTTGCTGATATTAATTGCAAAACATTATCAAGAAATTATCCCTATTCTGAAATAGAATATTTAGATACAGGTTCAATCAAGGAGGGAATAATAACAGGTTTTCAAACATATAAATTAAACGATGCTCCGAGTCGAGCACAGAGAATTGTTGAGGATAATGATATTGTTTATTCATTGGTAAGACCTATTCAGAGGCATTACGGATTACTTAATAATGTGAAACAAAATACAGTTGTTTCAACGGGATTTTGTGTAATTACTTGCTCTAATTTTAGTTCACATTTTCTTTATCTATTATTGTCAAGAGATGAAAATGTTGAATATTTTGATATGATAGCAGAAGGTTCAACGAGTGCATATCCTTCATTAAAACCATCTGACATTGCAAACTTTGAATTTCCGAACCCACCACAAGAGAAATTAAATAGATTTTCAAGAATTGCTTCAGATACATGGAGCAAAATAAAATCGAATACAAACCAAATCAGCACCCTTACACAACTTCGTGATACCCTATTACCGAAATTAATGAGTGGTGAGCTGAGAGTCAAATATTAATGAATGAAACAACTTAATTCCATAAATACGATTGCATCTTTACTGAGCAGGTTTGTTGTTCAGGTAAAGGGATTGAATGCAATCAATCAGTATGGAATAAATATGTTATCAGAAACTGTCTTAATTCCATTACTCAACGAAATATTTGAGTGTGACTTAAAAAATCTCAACTCAGAATCTAATAATTTCCCAGGAATTGATTTAGGTGATAAAATAAAAAAAGTAGCCTTTCAGATTACTTCAAATGCTGATTCTGAAAAGATCAAAAACACTTTAGAATCTTGTGTCAAGCACGATCACTTCAAAACTTATAATAAAATTCTCGTTTATTGTCTGACAGAAAAACCTGAAACAAATAAAACATATTCCGAATTCACACAAGGTAAATTTCAATTTAATGCAAAAGAAGATGTTCTTGATTTCAGGGATTTATTAAAGGTAATAAACTCTATTACAGATTCTGATAAAATAGTTCGAATCGAGAACCTGTTAAGCAAACAATTTTCAGAGTTAAATTTGGAAAATTATAATCTGTTACAATCTCCTTTAACTGAAACAGTATATTCCAATCTTCTTAAAATTTCATTTCCTCAAAAACTCTATACAGCCACAATCACAATAAAAAGAAAAGATTTAAAAAAGAAAACAAGGATTATTAATGATAGGCAGATTATATTTCAATATAAAAAAGAAAACAATCTAAAATTCAGTTCTGATTGGATAGACCATAATAAGCAACTTTATTCGTTTCATGATTTATCAAATCATCATCATGAAATAAGTAAAGTCATTGATTTGGGAACTGTTGAATCAATGTCTCCAGAAGAGTTTTATTTACAAAGCAAAGACCACGAACGAGCTTTTAAAGCTCTTTTAAAATTCTGTTTTGCAAAGTATGCCAATTTCTTGGGCATTGAATTTAAGCATGAGGAAAACCTTTTTGTCTTTATTAGCGAGGATGAGAACAAGGTTGTGAGAAGCGAGTCATGGCATTCCGGCAAGCGAAATGCAACCAGGGAAGTTATTAGAATGAAGAGAAATAAAAAGACAAATGATGTTTGGTATTATACTCATCTTGCATTCTCAGTTTCATTCAAATATTACAACAATGAGTGGTTTTTAGAAATTACACCAGACTGGTATATTACGAAGGATGGTACTACAAAACACTATTATAGGGACAAGGATGTTACAAGCTGGTTGAAAAGAAATGAGCGGAATCTCCATGTTTTTAATAATACAAAATTCATTGCCAATTATTTGAAATACGGTAAACTGCAGAGTGATCTATTTCAAGAAGCAGAAATCAGGAGGCCTAAAAATTTTATTGAACTATTGAAATTTGAATCATTTAGAAATTCTCCTTTATTAAACGAAGATAGTTGGAAAACAAAAGAAAGCGAAGAAATTATTGATTTGATGAAGGATAAAGATGGAGTTTTAGAATCAGAACTATGAAACTAAATTTAATACAAGAACCAAACTTAGAGTTTGGGCAAAGCATTTGCATTTGTCCTAGAAAAGGCATTACTGAGTTTGATGCATATGATATCAAATTTAAAAACCGTAAACAACAGGTTCAAGTTGGAGTTATTGGCTCAAAGGAAAATTTGGATAAATTTTCTAAATGGATTGATATATGCAAAAGCTTTATAACCAGTAAACCCAATAACAAACAGCCAAGCTTATTTACTTCTTTTCCTGGTTTCAATTCTTCAACCGGTTTTCATTGTGAATTAATTACAGATAATGAGTGGAGTCGAACTATTACCAAGCAGGAAATAAGCAAATTGATAGATATTCCGAATTGGGATAAACGTATAGAAGAGTGTGTTAAATTATATCTCCAACATATAGAGTATTTAGCAATAGATAAGGGAGTTGATTTGATTGTTTGCATAGTACCAATAAGTTTAGCCAAACATATTATGAAACAAACACTTCAACCTGTTGAGGAGTTAATTGATAACGAAAAAAGTGATGAAAAGTATACTGAAACAGATTTTAGAAGAGCTTTGAAAGCAAAATCAATGTTTGTTGGCAAACCTATCCAATTAATGCTTCAGGATTCTCTGGACGCTTATCGTGCAAAAAGTGGCAGACAAGATGATGCAACAAAAGCTTGGAATTTTTTTACTGCACTTTATTATAAAACAAATCATATTCCCTGGAGACTAATCCGTGATAATAGTAGAATTACTTCATGTTTTGCAGGCATAAGTTTTTATAAAACACGCGATAGGAAGTCAGTTCATACAAGCTTGGCACAACTATTTGATGATCTTGGAAATGGAGTTATTCTGAGGGGCTCTCCTGTTGAAATTAGCAAAGAAGATAGGCAGCCACATTTAGATGAAAACCATGCATATTCTCTTATTAAAGGAATTATACAAGAATATACATCCATTCATCATACAAACCCAGCCCGTTTAGTATTGCATAAAACATCAAACTACAATGAAGAAGAGTTAAGTGGCTTTCAAAAAGCAATTGAGGAATTGAGAGTGGCTTACGTTGATTATATAACAATTTTAGATTCTAATACCAGGTTATTTAGAAATGGCATGTATCCGATCCAGAGAGGAACACATATAGAAATAGATGATTCAACTCATTTACTTTTTACAAAGGGTTCAATTGATTATTATCAAACTTATCCAGGACTTTATGTTCCGAGACCAATTGAAATTCGCATTGTGGAAAGTGAAGAATCAGCCGAAACAATCTGTGAAGAAATTTTAAGCCTAACTAAAATGAATTGGAACAATACCCAATTGGACGGTAAATATCCGATCACAATTGAATGTGCTCGCAAAGTTGGATTGATTATGAAATATATTCCACAAGGAATTACACCACAGTCCAGGTATAGTTTCTATATGTGATTAATTATAAATGAATAATTATGGAACCAGAAAAAGTAAAACCGGCTAAATTTCATGTACATACAGTCATATATAATAATGGTAATTTTTCAGTTGCTTATGGAAAATGGGAAAATAGCGACATAAGAATTGCCATGAGGTGGAATGGAGAAAGTGATGATGATATTGGTTATCCAAGTCAGGGAGGAAATCCTTTATGGTTTCAATTACCAAATGATGGCGTTTGGACAAGTGAAATATTACAAGCTATTGACCGAATAAATGCCTTTGAGCAAAGAATTGGTAACCTGAATTCAAAATTATAATTTCAATGTTAATGAATATACCAAACATTCATTTATCAGTAAGAGTTCCTTGGCATGATGCATCATGGAATGGTAAGGTATGCTGCAAACCTAGAGAGAATGGATCATGTATGTTTTTACCCAGAATAAATGAAAGTAAAGATTCAGAACTGGAAGAAGGAATAGCTGAAAGTTGGTTACATGAATTGGAACAGGAAAAACTCCCTCCATGTGTTGGTGAAAAGGTTCATTTTATGTCACCTCACAAAATATATAAATCGGTAAAACATCCCTATAGTAAAAACGATAATAACCGTGAGTTTTACGGACATTATAAAGAAACAACTTATTGTTATCCTGACTATAGCTTTTCTGTAATTCCCTATAACTGGATGCAGAAAAATCCAAAAGACAATACTTCGGAGATAGCAAATTCCTTGCAAATTCCATATGATCCTGATAAAGAACCTGAGTTAAGTTTTGAAAACTCTTGGATTCAACAAATTGATAATCAAACAGCACTGTTAGATGCCTTCATTGACCCAATAAGGCCAGGCCATTCATTGGTTTTCATTTATGCCAAGAATGTTCCATTTATTGACACTACTTCAAGAATACTTATTGGTGTTGGTCATATCTCTGAAATTGGAGGTTTAACAGAATATAAATATGACGAAGCCTCACCTAACAATTTTAAGAGTACTTTATGGGAAAGACCCGTTTATCACACAATTAGAGAAGATTTTAAAAATGGGTTTTTACTCCCTTATCAGGAATTTTTTAAACTGGCTGAAAAAGATGAGACCATCCATATACCGGACTATATTGCATTTGCCCCATCATTTAATGAGTTTTCTTATGGATCGGAATGGGTAACCAACGATACAGCGATTGAGTCACTTTTAATACTACACAAAATATTAAAAAAATTTGAGGCGCTCCTTCCTAATAAAAATTATGAACATCAACTTAATTGGATAGATAAAGAACTTTCGAGACTTTGGAAAATGAGAGGTCCATTTCCCGGTTTAGGGGCAGTATTATCAGGACTCAAAATTACTGACGGGAATTTAATAGCATGGGAATTAGATAAAGTTATTCGCAAAAATGATGAGGTTATTAAAAATCCCTGGGATTTTGTGAATCTAATTTTCAAAGGTGATACTTCATTTTTATCAGATAATTTAAAAGTTAAAATCAGCGATACACAAAAAGCAACCTGGGATAATTTTAGTAAAGAGGAAAAAGACTTTCTTCAATTACTTAGCAGAATGAATGTTGATAATGAATTGGTGGATAAGGTTATAGAATCAAAGGAAAAAGAACAAATAGAATATTTAAAAAACCCTTATTTACTCTATGAGCGAACGAGATTAGATAAAATTCATTTTTCAGTGGCTCTTATAGATAAAGCATTGTTTGCTGATAAAAAAATATTAGAATCTTTCCCATTACCAGAACTTACGATCATTAGTACTCCCCTTGATCAAAGGAGAATAAGAGCTTTTGGGATTCAAATTATTGAGCGAACAGCACTTGAGGGAAATACTTTACTTACAGATACTCAATTTGTAACTAAATTTGATGAACTGCCTTTACAACCGTTATGTAATCCATCAATAAGAAATTTAATAGCTATTGAAGAGTTTTTAAGTGATGAAATAACTCGAAATGTTTTAGATGCAGAAGAGGAAATATATTATTTTAAACTGAAGCGATTTGAAACCATTAAGGAAAAGATTAAAAATTTTGTACAAAAAAGAATAAAAAGAGATATTGATCCTCCAGTAATACAAAATTGGTTACAATTAATTGATAATAAATTTGGGGTAATAGATGTTACAAAGCCATTATGGTATCAGGAAAGAGATAGAGAGGCACGACAGGAAAAAGCAAAATCTCTTGATGTTTTATCTAATAGCAGATTCTCTGTTTTAATTGGACCGGCAGGTACCGGTAAGACCACATTATTGAATATCCTTTGTGAGCAGCCTTTTATTGGTTCGAATATTTTAAAGCTTGCGCCTACAGGAAAAGCAAGAGTGAATATGGGCAAAGATGCTAAAACACTTGCACAGTTCTTATTACAGTTGGAAAGATATGATCCTGAAACCGGTTTATACTATATTAATCCAAATGCCAAAACATTAAAATTTGATACTGTAATAGTAGATGAAGCTTCTATGCTTACAGAAGAACAATTAGCAGCCCTATTAGATAGTCTGACTGGTGTTGAACGTTTTATCTTAGTTGGGGATTACAGACAATTACCACCTATTGGTGCAGGTCGTCCATTTGTTGACATAATTGAATTTCTAAGAAAAGAGAAGAAAAATGTTGCTGAATTGAGAGTTTTATTTCGACAGTTTTCGAATGATGTTGTTCCAGAAGAAGAAACAGAAAGACTTGATGTAAAATTGGGAAAATGGTTTAGCGATGATGAAATTAAAAAGCAAGAGATAGATATCTTCAAAGAGATAGCTGATCATAATACAAAGGAATGGGAGAATATAAAATTCATTGAGTGGGATAACGTAAAACATCTTGAAGATATACTGATCGATGTTACCAATACTGAAATTGAAAAACTTTTGAAAAGTATTAAAGGCAAAATTCTTCGTAACCCTCAGGCAAATTTTGATTCTTCATTAGGAGCAAATTATTATATGGAAGAAAGCAATTGGTCAGGATTTGGAATTGAATCTGCTGAAGAAATAGAAAATTGGCAAATATTATCACCTGCCAGAACATCAGGTTATGGGACAAAGGTTATAAATCAAAAAATTCAGAAAATTTTCAGGGGAAAAATAAAAGAGAAAGCAATTTTTCCAGGAAAATTCAAAAAAAGAAAAATGAATAAACCTGTTGGAGATGATGGCATTGTGTATGGAGATAAAATAATAAATACTAAAAATACAAGATGGAATAAGCCTTGGAACAAAATTTATAATCCGGATGAATTAGATGAAAAGGATATCTTAAAATATATGGCAAATGGTGAAATTGGTATCCACATTGGTAAATATGGCGAATGGAATTATAATACACCCAGGCCTCTGAATATTGCTTTTTCATCTCAGTCCGGTTATGCATATGTGTTCAGAGAATCAGATTTTCAAGAAGATGGAGATATTCAAATAGAATTGGCTTATTCAATTACGGTTCATAAATCACAGGGAAGCGGATTTAAAGTAGTATTGTTTATATTGCCTAATCCTTGCCCTCTTCTTTCAAGGGAATTATTTTATACTGCACTTACCAGACAAGAAGATAGAATAGTAATACTTCACCAGGGTAATTTTAAAGATTATCAAAAGTTTACAACAGGTGAATATTCTGAAACCGGAAAAAGGCTAACTGATTTATTTAGTGAGCCACAATTAAAACTCATAAAGAAAAAATACTACGACACGAGATACATTCAGGTATCTGAAAAGGGTGAATTTATGATTTCCAAATCTGAAGTCATAATAGCTGACAAATTATATAACAATAATATCAATTATACTTATGAAGCGCCTATTGCTGATGGAAAGGGTATTACAATTCATCCAGATTTTACAATAGAAGATTTTGATACGGGTATTACATATTATTGGGAACACTTAGGAATGCTAACTAAAGACGATTATCGGAATAAATGGAAAAGAAAACAGGAATGGTACGAAAGAAATGGTATCCTGGAATATTCTAAGAATACCAATGCTAATAAACAATTGATAATAACCCGTGATAAACCGGATGGTGGTATTGATTCAACTGAAATAAAAGGTATAATTGAAAAACTATTTAAATAAAACATGAAACCCATCACCGAAAATATAATAGAACAGTCAGCCATTGAAATTTTGCAATCGCAGGGATGGGAATATATTTCTGGTTTGGCAATTGCTCCTGGAGCTGAACAGGCTGAAAGAGACTCTTATGAACAAATTATTTTGGTCGAGCGACTTCGTAAAGCTCTTTCTGTTCTTAATCCTGACATTCCTGAAGACGCCAGAGTAGCTGCAATACAAAAAATTCAACGCATTCTTTCACCTGATCTATTACACAACAATGAAGAATTTCACCGCTTTTTAGTTGAAAAAGTAAAAATACCTTATCATCAGGATGGTTACGAACGCAGCCATGAAGTAGCCTTAATTGATTTCGGGCATCCCGAAAACAACAGTTTCCTGGTTGTAAACCAGTACACCATTGTTGAGAACAACCAAAATAAACGCCCCGATGTACTGCTTTTTATAAATGGCATTCCGTTAGTAGTCATTGAATTGAAAAATGCCTCTGATGAAAATGCCGATATAAATTGCGCTTTCAGGCAAATTCAAACCTACAAAGCAACCATACCGGCCTTGTTTACTTACAATGCGGTCTGTATTATTTCCGATGGGTTGGAATGCAAAGCCGGAAGCCTTTCAGCCGAAATTAGCCGTTATATGGCATGGAAATCAGTGGATGGTGTAAAAGATGCCTCACGGTTTAAACCTCAACTGGAAACTTTGCTTAAAGGGATGATGAAACCTGCTGTTCTTTTAGATTTAGTTCGCAATTTTATTGTGTTTGAAAAATCTAAAAGAGAAGACACAAAAACAGGATTGATTCAAATTCAGACAGAAAAAAAGTTGGCAGCCTACCATCAGTACTTTGCCGTAAACAAGGCTGTTCAATCCACAATAACAGCATCCGGCACTAACGGAGATAAGCGGGGCGGTGTGGTCTGGCACACTCAGGGCAGCGGAAAAAGTTTGTCTATGGTATTCTATTCGGGTAAACTCATTACAGCTATAGAAATGCAAAATCCCACTATTGTGGTGATAACGGACAGGAACGATTTGGACGATCAGCTATTCGATACATTCGCTGCATCGGTTCAGTTATTGAGACAGGAACCCGTCCAGGCAGAGAGCCGCGATCATTTGAAAAACCTCTTAAAAGTTGCAAGTGGCAGAATAGTCTTTACCACTATTCAGAAGTTTATGCCGGAAGATAACAAATCCTTTTACGACCAGCTCTCCGACAGAAAAAACGTTGTAGTGATTGCCGATGAAGCACACCGTACACAATATGGTTTTGAAGCCAGATTGGTTGATGAAAAAGATGAAGAAACAAAAGAGGTAATAGGTAAGCGCTTTGCTTACGGTTTTGCAAAATACATGCGTGATGCTTTGCCCAACGCTACCTATATTGGTTTTACAGGGACACCCATTGAAGGAACGGATGTCAACACTCCGCAGGTTTTTGGGCAATACATTGACATTTATGATATTTCACAATCAGTAGCAGATGGGGCTACTGTAAAAATTTTCTATGAAAGCCGTCTGGCAAAGGTAAATCTTGATGAAGAAGGCAGAAGATTAATTGAGGAATTTGATAAAGAACTGGAGCAGGATGAAGAAATTACCGAAAAACAAAAAGCAAAAGCCAAATGGACAAAACTGGAGGCAATTGTAGGGAATCAGGATAGAATAAAAAATCTTGCGAAAGATATAATTAATCATTTTGAGCAAAGGCAATCGGTTTTTGAGGGCAAGGCTATGATTGTAGCAATGAGCCGCCGAATAGCTGCAGAAATATACAAAGAAATAACTGCAATAAAGCCGCATTGGCATAGTGATGATTTAACTAAAGGTTCTATCAAAGTGGTAATGACCACCAATAGTTCGGATGGTCCTGAAATATTCAAACATCACACTACCAAACAGCAACGGAAAGACTTATCAGAAAGAATGAAGGATCCTGATGATAACCTCAAAATAGTTATTGTCAGGGACATGTGGCTCACTGGTTTTGATGCTCCCTGTTTGAATACTATGTATGTTGATAAACCGATGAGAGGTCACAATCTGATGCAGGCCATAGCAAGGGTAAACCGTGTGTTCAAAGACAAGCCGGGAGGTTTAATAGTTGACTATTTAGGTATTGCCACCGATTTGAAAAAAGCTTTATCATTTTATGGCGAAGCCGGAGGCAAGGGTGAACCGGCAGAGAACATTGAAAAAGCGCTTGAAGTGTTTATGGAAAAACTTGAAATAATCCGTCAGTTGTTCAATGAAGAAAGCCTCACCAGAAAAGATATTTTGGCGGAAGAACCCGAAGCATATTATCAGAACAGTTTTAAATTTAATTACAGGAGATTTTTTGTCGTTGATGCAAAAGAAAAACTCTCCATCATTCTGCAGGCAGAAGAACATATTTTGGGACTGAATGATGGTAAAGAAAGATTTATTCGGGAAGTAAGTTTACTAAGCCAGGCGCTTTCACTGTGTATTACAAAAGAGGAAGTCCAGCCATACTTGCCGGAAGTGGCATTTTTTCAGGCATTAAAAGCAAGGTTAGTAAAGTTTGACAGCCCGATTGGTGGAGGAAAATCAGATGTTGAAATAGAAACAGCCATTAAGCAGATTATTGATGAAGCCCTGAGCAGCGATAAAGTGATTGATATATTTGATGCCGCAGGAGTTGATAAACCCGAAATCTCAGGACTGGAAATTTTATCCGATGAATTCCTTTTGGAAGTCCAGGGAATGAAACATAAGAATTTGGCAATTGAATTGTTGAAAAAAATATTGAACAATGAATTAAAGATAAGGGCAAAGACAAATCTTGTAAAAAGCAGGAAACTATTGGAGATGTTGGAAACAGCCATTAAAAAATATCAAAATAATTTACTTACCACTGCTGAGATCATCCAGGAACTCATAAACATTGCCAAACAAATAAAAGAAGCAGATAAAGAAGGGGAAAAACTAGGTCTTTCTGATGATGAAGTTGCTTTTTACAATGCTTTGGAAGTAAATGACAGTGCTGTAAAAATTCTGGGTGATGAAACACTAAAAGAAATTGCAAAAGAAATAGCAGATAAAGTAAGGGCCAATGCAACCATTGACTGGACAATAAGAGAAAGTGCTAGAGCCAAACTTATGGTTTTAGTCAGACGGACATTAAATAAATATGGATATCCACCGGACAAACAGCCAAAAGCAATTGAAACAGTGATGAAACAGGCAGAATTATTGGCCGATTTTTATGTAAAATAAGACTAATTGAGATGAACAAACTCTCCGACATGCTCAAACAACCTGAAGGCCGCAAGCTGGAATTCAAGGAAAC
>JAFGOZ010000495.1 GCA_016926235.1 Bacteroidales bacterium
AAGACCACTTCCTGTCATCATTGTGCCTAAAGAGCCACTATTATGGAGACCTGCACGTTTCAGGTCTTCCCATACAAGATTACAGAAGTCGGTTCTACCTTTTAATTCTGAGAATGCAGTTTCCAGAATAATTTTCAACCCACCACCCATTACATTCTGGGGTGGTTCAATTTTGTTGGCTTCGTACCAATGGCTTGGATTATCAAATAACTTCAGAATACGTATATGCCAAATAGTATAACTATCAAGAAGGTTCAAAAAAATCTGTGATTCAGACTGCTCAGGTGATTCACCAATTGCAGTATTTATTAACGCATTCCTGAAATATTCTATCTTTTCTGTTTCACTCGTTCGCAGGGCATATTGAGTTGTCTTAATTACTGTATCAATAAAATCAGGATTATCTTGTAATTCAGACAACTCGATGTCATGCTTGCTTTCAAGTTTCGCCAGTCGTTCACCAATATCATGCATCCATGCTATTCGTCTTTTTTCAATGGGTGGGGTAACAATATGAGTAAATAACTCTATCGCAGCAGAACCAACAATTGGGACTGCTCCCAGACCTGCTTTAATAATTGAATATGGGATGTCCTTGGCTTTATCCGATTTCATAATATTGTAATTGAACTATAAAGTTAAAATATTAATACCTGATTATTTGGGTTTTATCGTAAATCATTATCTTAATCATTCCAAAGCAAAAGGTAAATATGATTTTGCCAACTATGAATTCTGATGATGAATAAAGCGTTAAATATCATCGAATTATAAATTTATTACCTTTATATTATCAAACGATTCTAAAATTCAATTTATAGCAATGGAAAATCCCCTTAGCCAAGATGTATATGAAACCAGAACCAAAGAAAAAAAGCATCCAATAAGAGGCGAATATTTTCGTGACCAAACCGCAATAATTCATTCAATGCCTTTCAGAAGGCTTAAACATAAGACACAGGTATTCTTTGCACCTGAAAACGACCATGTTTGCACAAGGATTGAGCATGTAATGCATGTTGCTACTATTGCCGCAACAATATGTAAAGGATTGAATAAGTTTGGCTGGAGTCTTAATTCCGAGATGGCATTTGCAATTGGTCTTGGTCACGATTTGGGTCATGCACCATTTGGACATGCTGGAGAAACCGCATTGAACAGGAAATTAAATGGTGATTATAAATTTTTTCATGAAGTTAATAGTTATAGAGTCGTGGAGTATCTCGCAAATGGGGGTACTGGCTTGAATTTGACTTATGGAGTTAAGGATGGCATTATTAACCACAATGGAGAATCGTTTGAGCAGTATTTAAAACCTAATTCTCAAGTAAATGATTTGGATAAAATAAAAGACCGCAAAAGTATTTCATCAAGTTATGAGGGATGCATCGTCAGATTTTCGGATAAAATTGCCTATCTCGGTCGGGATATTGAAGATGCTTTGGTTGCTGATATCATTAAAATTGATGAAGTCCCAGAAAAGATTAGAACGGAAGTCGGTGAAACAAACGGACAAATTATCGATATGCTTGCCCGTGACCTTATTGAACATTCAAAAGAGTCCGATATGATTGGTTTCAGTGATGAGTTATTCGAAAAATTGAAAATTCTTAAAAGTTTTAATTACAGACACATATACTCTCATCCAACTATCTTGCACTATAGAAAAATGGGAGAGAAAATTCTTGAAGAAATATTTGATTTTCTTCTGGAAACACATTCTAATTTCGGAGAAAATTATGAAAAGTATTATCATGGTAAAATTCTATTAGTGAATCGCTTTGGTAGATACCTTGAACGAATGCGGGATTTTTATCAGCATGATGGAAATGTGCCAAAAACAATCGTATGTGACTATATTGCTGGGATGACAGATAATTTTGCTCTGGATGCGATTAAGCAAATAAAAATACCTGAACCATTGAAATTTAAATAAACGGTCGGTTATCTACGCCTATGAAAAACAGGGTGGGACGAAACCTCATTGCTGACTTTTTTAATTTAAAATAAGAAATAAACTATGCCTCATGTAATAGACTTTGATGATTTAGAACGAAAATTATTCCTTCTTCAGCATTTAGCCTACGGAAGCCCACGTTTTTGCGAATCAATAAAATTAACGAGAGATTGTTGCGGTGGTGATTATGAATGGTGGGAATATACAGGATTACTTAAATCCATAGTAAGTAATGCAACTATAGAATCTGCCATTAAGGTAAGAATGTTGCAAGACTTCATTAAATCGGATGAACATGAAATCAATCTTGAAGAATTGGATTCTCAAGTTAGAAAAGGGTTATCTATTGGACATTTTGTTGATGATAATCAGGAAATATCATTAAGAGAGTCTTGTAACAAAATAGTTCATGCTACGGAGGCAATGCTTCATTGGGTTGAGGATGAAAAGGATAAAAAAACTTCATTTGAATATTGGAACGGAAAATATTCTTTGTGGGGCGAGCACAATCAAAATAAGTGGAAAGTTGAATTATGTATCATATCTTGGTGTACTGCTATGATTCGTTTTAATAAAGAAATACAAGAATCGATTGATTGGTATCGTGTTTTTAAATATGATGAATAAAATATTGGCTAAAACTCCGAAACGATAATCGAGAAGCCTACTTACGGTCACTTAACCGCCTGTCCGCTGACGTGGAGAGCCTCTCAAATCACTCCCAGTGGGAACTTGTCGCTAAGAGAAGAAATTTCTCATAAACTTTAATTCCTTAGAACCCCAACACATCATAAGTATCGAGCAACTCTTTCTGGCTAATACCGAGATACCTGCGGGTTATTGCGGGGTTGCTGTGGTTGAATAGGTGGCTGAGTTTCACCAGTGCGAGTTCTGCATTACTCCCTGACCTATTAAAAATCTCTCGTCCGAAACACTTTCTGAGACTATGACTGCTGAAATTCTTGATTTTTAGATTGTATCTGTTTTTGAGGTCTTTAAGAATCACGTTTATTCTCTGGATGCTGTAAACGCTGCCTTTCTGACTGGTAAAAATATAATCGGTTTGGCTTCTGGGGCTGATTTTATAGTGGCAGTCCCCGATATGCTGCTTTAATTGCGTATTGATTTTGATTTCCCTGACCTTCTGGGTTTTCTTCTCCACTAACTCGAATTCATCCTTGTCGTAGACCTGTTCCCATTTCAATGATAAAATGTCAGAAATCCTCAGTCCCCAGAAACTCCCCATTGCGATAAGCAGTGATATTTTATAATTTCCGTCATTATATAGATTTCGAATCAGGTTCATGGCTTGTGACCATTCCAGATGGTCGGCTGTGGTTGTGCTGAATTTTGCGCTCATGTTGTTTCAGTTTTATGTGGCTATTGATGTTAGTGAATGTTATTTTTTGTCGTCATAAATACTGGTATCCATAAATTATTGATATAGTGTTTTTTACATTGAAAACAATCACTATCAGACATAAGTGAATGTTTTTCATTTTGAATAGACATTCCTTATTTGGCTTATTTGCTTTCATGGTTCTTTGGATTAAAGTTTAATTTGAAGAACAGGCGTAAAAACTTGTATACATATTATCAAACGGCATGAAGTTCTTTTTTAACTCAACTTTTGCAACCCCGATAATCTCATTTCCTTCC
>JAFGOZ010000496.1 GCA_016926235.1 Bacteroidales bacterium
AATGGTGGAATTGGTAGACACGCAGGACTTAAAATCCTGTGGCCAGTAATGGCTGTGCGGGTTCAAGTCCCGCTTCGGGTACAAAAAAAAGAGCGAGAGTGAGAGTGAGAGCGGGTTGGCTCTAACGATCATTCTCGCTTTTTTTCTCGCTCTCACTCTCACACTCACTCTTTCATTTTTACTGGCACTTAATCTCGCATCTTTGAAATTCGATTGTACGTTTATTGATATCAAGATAAATTGCATTTTCGTATCTTTATTTTTCCTATTTATGGGGAAATAAATTCGAAAAATTCTTTCAAGATTAAATCCTCTTGATGATCCTTTTGGCCTTGAATTGAATTATATTTGTATTGTACTGTTGGGGGTGCCTTATATTATCTGGCTGAGATAATACCCCGGAACCTGAGATGTATAATAACAGCGGAGGGAAACGGTTACAAATAGTGGTTGTCCTGATTGTTGAGATTATAGACCGTTTTACTGACTGTGAAGCGGTTTTTTTTATTTCTATTGAGGATATATACCCAAAAACTAGTAATAAACCCTTAATTTCTCAGATTATGACGACAATCACTAACATTAATGGGACTTCCAGCACCGTTTGTGTGTGTGGAAGTTGGTTACTGCACTGGCAGAAATTCAGTAAACAGAGCCTGCCTCGTTATTGTCCTGTTGAAGGATGCTATCAAACAGACCTTGTGGGTGCTCATGTTCAACGATCCTATTCGCTCGAAAGGAAATGGTTTATTATACCATTATGCAGATTTCACAATGCGAGTAAAATTGATCTTGATGTTGACGATACAATCGCTTTTGTTCCGGCCAACAAAGGTGAAACCTGCGAGAAATTCTGAAAGGATACCTGGCTTTGCAAAAGGATCTGTTAAAGGATAGTGAATCAATGGACAATTGGTGTGGTCGACAAATAAAATCGCTTGGTAAAAGGAAATCGAGGTAGTGCTCCGGAATGACTTTCCGCGGTTTTTCTATATGTTACAGGTTGTAATTAGTAAATATAACTATTGCATATCATTGAAAAACGGAATAATTTTCAATAATGAATTCTAAATAAACTTACTGGTGAAACTTGGAAATATTGGAAAGAATTATCTAACAATAATTCAAAACTCGCTTCAATACTGCCATACAGGTTGTTTAGAAGTGGTTTATCCGATTCTATAAAATAGTTTGCAACAAGCCAAATAGAAAACTCCGGTGACAATTAATAGTTTGATTGAAAAAAACAAATAACTAATTCCCTATGCACAAAAGCAGAGTATGGCAGCCCATCCCTGCAACGGTTTCTTCGCCGCCATACACTGCTTTTCTTGCCCCCCGCCTGCTCCGTAGATTTACTTGTGCTTCCAGGGTAAATAATCAATTAGGTTTTAAAGGCAATAATTATTAATTTTAAAATGATGTCCCAATCGCTTATTTATGAAAATTAATATTCTGGATTTAATCGATTTCGAGAAAGTTGACACCCTTCTTGAAGGATTCAACAAAACAACAGGGTTTGTAACCGCTATTTTAGACCTTGAGGGAAAGGTTTTATCCAAATCAGGATGGAGACAAATGTGCACTGATTTTCACCGTATCAATCCCAAAACCTCAAAAAAGTGTATCGTCAGCGATACGGAATTAGCATGGAAATTAGCCGAGGGTGAAAAATATCATTTCTACAAATGTTTAAACGGATTGGTTGATGTGGCCTTACCTATTATAATCAATGGAGAACATATTGCCAACCTGTTTTCCGGACAATTCTTTTTTGAAGAACCAGATCGTATGTTTTTTAAAAAGCAAGCCAGGAAGTATGGGTTTAATGAAGAAAGTTACCTGGAAGCTCTAGGAAAAGTACCTGTTGTTTCAAAAGAAAAAGTTCTAGTAGCAATGGATTTTTTGCTGAATATGACCCAATTAATCATTGAAACGATAATTCAGAAACTGGAACAAACGGAGCTAAATAATAAATTAATCGAGAGCGAGAGACATCTTCGAAACACACAAAAAATTTCACATGTAGGAAGTTGGAATCTGAATGTTGCAACGAATCAGGTCATATGGACAGATGAGCTTTACAATATGTATGGATTTGATCCTGCATTACCACCCCCGCCTTACACTGAACACATGAAATTGTTTACTCCTGAAAGTTGGAAAATGCTATCAGCTTCTCTTGCCAACACCAAGGAAACCGGAATCCCTTTTGAACTTGAACTACAAACGGTAAAAAAGAATGGTAGCAATGGATGGATGTGGGTACGGGGCGAGGCGGTGAAGGATTTGGCAGGAAACACGATTGGCCTTTGGGGTGCAGCCCAGGATATCACTAAACGAAAGGAGTCCGAGCTGGAGCGGGAGCATTTACTCGCTTCAGAAAAAGCTGCGCTGGCAGAGGCTATTAAGACCCGGGAACAACTCTCGCAGATACTGGAACGCATCAGCGATGGATTCGGATCGCTTGACCGAAATTGGTGCTACACATTTGTCAACGAGAGGTTGGCGCAGACTGTTGAGCGCCGTCGAGAGGACTTGGTAGGTCGCAATATTTGGATGGAATTCCCCGAGGCTGTCGGAACACCTGTGCATCAGGCCTACATTCGTGCGATGACAGACCAAGTGACCATTGATCTTGAGCATTATTATACTCCTTTTGGTCGATGGTTTCAGCATCGCTTCTATCCTTCACCTGAAGGACTTTCGGTATTCAGCAAAGACATCACCGAACGTAAGAAAACCGAAGAAGCGCTCCGGGAAAGCGAAATCTATAACCGCATGTTGTTCGAACTGTCGCAAGTTGGCCTTGCTCTATCCAGCATGGACGGGAAACTGGTGGACATCAACCTGGCATTTGCCTCCATCATAGGGCGGACGATTGAAGAAACCAAACAACTTACGTATTGGGAAATAACCCCTGAAAAATATACCCTACAAGAGCAGGAACAACTTGAATCGCTTGAAAAAACTGGATTTTACGGGCCCTATGAAAAAGAATACATTCATAAAAAAGGGCATTTGGTGCCGGTGAGGTTACAGGGTTTAATTTTTATACGAAATAACAAAAAATTTATCTGGTCGAGCATAGAGGACATTTCAGAAAGAAAAAGATTTGAAGATGAACTGATTTCAAAAAAACTAAAAATTGAGGAGAGCAACCGGATAACATCTGATTTGTTAATCAAACTGAATGAAGCACAAAAAACCGCCAAAATAGGAAGTTGGGAGTTGGACTTGTTATCAGGGAAAGTATGGTGGTCGGATGAGCTTTATAGGATTTTTGAACTTGACCCTGACAACTACATCCCCAGTGCAGAATCAAATGCTAAATATGTTCACCCTGATGATAACATTCCTTATCATACCGAAGTGCAGAGGGTAATAGAATCAAAAGGAGAACTTAATTACGACCTTCGGATAATTACCCCAAATAATAACCTGAAATATTGCAATTCAAGGGCAAAACTTCAATTTGATACACAAGGGAGACCAATCCGTTTTCAGGGTACCTTCGCCGACATATCAGAGCGGAAAGTGGCAGAAAATGCCCTCCGAAAAAGTGAAGAACGGTTTAGGGTTGCACAGGATTTTTCTCCCGACGGGTTCACCATTCTTCACCCGTTGCGAAATGAGAAAAATGAAATTATTGATTTTATATGGGTTTACGAAAATCAGACCATCGCACGAATTAACAGAACTAAACCGGAAGATGTAATTGGCAAGCATCTGCTCGACGTTTTCCCAACTCACAAAGACACCTCTTTATTTGAAACGTATATTTATGTTGCGAATTCAGGAAAACCCAAAATACTGCAAGAAGTTAATGTTGGAGAGGTAGTTTCAGTATCGACATGGCTCCGGCTCGTTGTTGTGCCAATGGAAAATGATATCGCCATACTGGCTCAGGACATTACCGAACGCAAAAGAGCGGAAGAAGAACAAACCCGTCTCCTGAATATCATTGAAAGAAGCCGGAATGAAATATATGTATTCGATGAAGATACATTGAAATTCGAATTTGTTAACCAGGGTGCTCTTGAGAACCTCGGCTATAGCAAAAACGAGATGGAAAATATGACCCCTCTTAATATTAAGCCTGAATTTACCGAAAAATCGTTCAGGGAAATTCTCAAAAGTCTTAAATACGGGAGTAAGGAGAGGTTGGTTTTAGAAACAATGCATCAACGTAAAAATGGAAGCACTTACCCGGTTGAAATTTTTCTGCAACTGCAAAGAGTAAAAGATATCAAGGTATTTTTAGCTGTAATAAATGATATAACCGAGCGCAAACAAAAAGAACTGGAAATAAATAAACTCAACCACCGTCTTGAAATCCTGATTGAATCCATACAACAACTGTCTTCGGCGCAGTCGCTCGATGCCGTTCAGGACTTGGTGGCCAAATCTGCCCGCAGGCTTATTGGTGCAGATGGAGCTACGCTTGTATTTCGCGATGACGACCATTGCTCCTACGTGGATGAAGATGCCATCCAACCGCTATGGAAAGGGAAAAAGTTTTCTATGCATTCCTGCATCAGCGGCTGGGTAATGGAGAATAAAAAACCGGTGGCAATTGAGGATGTGTTTTCAGACGACCGGATTCCAAAAGATGTTTATAAGCCAACCTTTGTAAAAAGTCTGGCCATGGTTCCCATCAATGTGGGTGAACCTATCGGGGCCATCGGCAATTATTGGAAAGAAAAATATACCCCCACTGAAACCGAAATGCAGTTGCTGCAAACCTTAGCCGATGCTGCTGCGCGAGCAATTGAAAACATCCGCCTATACCAGGAACTGGAAGAACGCATAAAACGCCGTACCGAACAATTGCAGGCGGTGAACAAAGAGCTGGAAACCTTCACTTACTCAGTATCACACGACCTAAAAGCGCCCCTTCGTGGTATTGATGGCTATAGCAAATTGTTATTGGATTTATACAAACAAAACCTGAATGAAGAGGCGCAGAGCTTTATAGAAACAATACGAAGCTCCACGCTTCAAATGAACCAACTTATAGATGATCTTTTGGATTATTCACGTTTGGAACGAAGTCAATTGAGCATAGAGCATATAAAAATCAAAGATTTACTAAAGTCCGTTTTATCTATTTACAATGCCGATTTTAAAGCCGGTAACTTTAAAATAAATATAAATATAGAAGATGCTGAAATCATTGCCGATCTCAAGGGTCTTACCATAGCGCTTCGCAATCTTCTTGAAAATGCAATTAAATTTACCAAAGGCAAAGTTGAACCTTCAATTCAAATTGAAGTAAAGGAAAAAGATTTGTCGTGGATTATAAGTGTCAATGACAATGGTATTGGTTTCGACATGCAATATCATCAAAAGATTTTTGACATTTTCCAGCGTCTCCAAAGAGTTGAAGATTTCCCGGGTACAGGTATAGGACTGGCAATGGTCAGCAAAGCAATGCACAGGATGCATGGAAAGGTATGGGCTGAAAGTACCCCTGGTATAGGTTCAACTTTTTATCTCGAAATCCCTAAAAACCAATAATATGCTTACTGAAAATACAAACAACCCAATTTTACTTGTCGAGGATAACCCCATCGACCTTGACCTTACCCTGCGGGCATTTGCTGCAAAAAAGCTTTCCAACCCTATGCAGGTAGCAAGGGATGGTGAAGAAGCATTGAAATATATAGAACGATGGGAACAGGGCGAGCCAAGGCCTGTTGTTATTCTGCTTGACCTGAATATGCCTAAAATGAATGGGTTGGAAGTTCTTAGAATATTTAAATCTCATCCCGATTTTAAAACAATACCTGTCGTAATCCTCACTACTTCTTCAGAATCGTCGGACTTGCAAACAGCATATCAATCAGGCGCAAATTCCTATATTGTTAAACCGGTCGATTTTGAAAAATTTCTCGATGTAGCAAATCATATCGACTTGTATTGGAGGGTAATTAACAAACCCTTTTAGGCTAAATCATAATTAATTTTAATCTAAAAGATTTATGAAAGTCTTACTTCTTGAAGACAATCCTTCTGATGCTGATCTGACCAAAAGAAGGCTCATAGGGTCTGTTCCGGATTGCACTATTGAGCATGCTTCAACATTGGAACAAGCGAGAAAGTTTCTTAATGCCAGTCTTTCATTTGATATCGCCCTGCTTGATGTGAATTTACCTGACGGTAATGGCCTTAAATTTCTTACTGAAATCAGGCAACGGGAATTAGACTTCCCGGTAATAATACTAACTGGTTCAGGAGATGAAGATGCTGCAGTTACAGCTCTTAAAGCAGGGGCTGACGACTATATTGTAAAACGGTCAGGGTATATTTTGCAACTCCCGGATATAATTAATTTAGCCATTACCAATTTTAAGGAGAATGATATATATAAATCAGATGTAATTAATGTTCTGTACTTAGAGCACCACGCAGTCGATATTGATTTTACAATCCGTCATCTTGCACAATATGCCCCTTATATTCATGTTGATGCTGTATCAACAGCGGAAGAAGCTTTGTCAAAATTAAAAATAGAAACCGCAGATTCGTTTAAACATAATGTAATCCTAATGGATTATCGTTTACCGGGAATGAATGCCCTGGAACTAATTAAGGCCATACGACAGAACCTAAAACTATGTATTCCCATCATTCTGATAACCGGTCAGGGAAATGAAGAATTAGCCGTGCAAGCCCTGAAGCTTGGGGCAAATGATTATCTTACAAAGAGTGAAAAATATTTATACAGGCTGCCATTTGTCATCGTAAATTCATATCAACATTGCGAATTAAAAAAAAGACAAGATGCCCTAGTTGAGAGTGAGTCAAAATACCGTCTTCTGGCCGATAATTCAGGCGATGTAATTTTTGTTCTCGACATGGATTTAAACTATACATTCATTAGTCCGGCAGTAAGAATTTTGAGGGGTTTCGAACCCGAAGAAGCAATAAAACAAAAAATAAGCGAAGTGTTAACACCTGCTTCATACCAAAAAGCAGTTAAAGTAATATCCGAAATTCTTTCCGAAAATTTAAGCAGCTTGGAAAATTCTGTTTTGCAGAAAACAATAGAGCTGGAAATGATCCGAAAAGACAAAACTACGATTTGGACCGAAGTAAAAGCATCGCTGATTACTGATAAAAATAATAATCCTGTCGGAATTATAGGTGTTACAAGGGATATTTCTGAACGCAAATCAATAATGGAAAAATTGCGTAAACTTTCCCAGGCAGTAGAACAAAGCCCTGCACTCATTGTCATAACAGACACTAAAGGAAACATTGAATATGTCAACCCAAAGTTTACCGAAATAACTGGTTATTCATTACAAGAGGTATTAGGAAAAAATTCCCGTATTCTGAAATCAGGATTTACAACTAATTCAGAGTACGAGAATTTATGGAATACGATTACTTCAGGTTCCGAATGGAAAGGTGAATTTCACAATAAAAGAAAAGACGGATCGCTGTATTGGGAAGAAGCATCCATAACATCCATAAAAACTACCGATGGACAAATAACACACTTTCTGGCTGTAAAATCTGATATTACCGAAAAGAAGAAAATAATAGATGAACTCATAATTGCTAAAGAAAAAGCTGAAGAAAGTGACCGTTTAAAAACTGCGTTCCTTCAAAACATGTCGCATGAGATTCGCACACCCATGAACGGTATCCTTGGTTTTATAGGACTTCTCAAAAATCCCACCCTAGACGGAGAAGACCGTATAAAGTTTATTGAAATTGTTGAAATAAGTGGACAGAGATTACTCACTACTATAAATGATATAATTGAGATAGCAAAAATTGAATCTTGTACAGTAGAAGTTACCCTTAAGGATGAAAATATTGAAGATATTTTACAAAATCACTACAATTTCTTCAACCCTGAAATTGAGAAGAAGGGGCTGTCCTTAAAAATCACTTGCCAGCATGATGAAAAAAATAATCGAGTATTTACCGACAGATATAAACTTGACAGTGTTTTTATTAATCTGATTAATAATGCTATAAAATTCACAGAGCGAGGTAACATAGAAATCGGATGTTATAGGGATGGCAATTATCATGTATTTTATGTAAGGGATACCGGTATTGGTATTCCCGCAAATAAACAAGAAGCAATTTTCGAAAGATTTGTTCAGGCAGATTTAACCATTACACGTGGATATGAAGGTTCCGGCCTTGGATTATCCATTTCAAAATCCTATATAGAATTGTTAGGAGGCAAAATATGGTTGGATTCAGTTCAAAATACTGGAACGACCTTTTACTTTTCAATACCCTATAAGGCGATAAATCAGGATTTAACAGTGGTTCCTGAACAAATTAATAAAATACCGGTCAGGTTCGATTCCGCCATTAAAATATTAATTGCTGAAGATGAAGAGTCCAGCTTCTTGTTTTTAGAATCAATACTCTCAGAATATGGAATAGTACCTATACATGCCAGGAATGGAGCGGAAGCTATTATTGCACTTAAGAATAATTCTGACATAGCGGTAATCCTAATGGATTTAAAAATGCCTGTTTTGGATGGTTTTAAAGCTACGCGGAAGATAAGGCAATTTGACCAAACCACCCCGATAATTGCACAAACAGCATATGCTTTCTCAAGCGACAAAGAAAATGCTATTGAAGCCGGTTGCAACGATTACATTTCGAAGCCCATAAATGAAAGCAAATTAATAAGTCTGATTCAGCGATATACTAAAAATGCAAAATAATTTTGCCTTTTGGTTGGTTACACTGGCCACTTACTAACACATGGTATAGTGCATGCGGGTTTCAGAGGTTTTGCGAGGTTTGCGGCCCGTAAAAAACAGTCTGTGTAAACTGATATGTAATCACCTCGCAAACCCTTACTGGTCATGCCGCCAACGTTGAACAATGATCAAGATACCATTTTCATGAGTATAAAAATCAGAATGGTCTATTGATTTGAATCAATTAAACCTACATTCTGAATCAATGATGAGAAAAAGGGATATCAATTTACATGTACCTATAAATCAATCATTTTCCTTTAACGTCCAACAGGATGCATCGTAATATATGCAAACTGTATGACATGAAAAGACTATTTACAGAATTCATGATTCTCGTTTTGATAAGTATTGGTGTACAGGGCCAAACCCCTGATACACTCAAAAAAACAAGATATGGAGTTGAGCTCAACCAATTCATAACCGGAAGCGGTTTTGCTACAGGCACCGAAATATACATCACTGTTATCCCTGATCATAAAAAGAACATCAGCCTGGGCTTGTACTTTTGTCCGGATGCAAAAAGAATAACGGGCATTACAGTGCATCATGAGATGGCGTTGTTAAGAAATTCAGCCCAAAGAAAAATTGTCCCCTATGCTTTTTATAACATGATATACCGGTTTACAAGAGTCAAAGAAGCAAACGCAGACAGCAGTTTAAAAGTTGGCTATGCAACATATAAATCACTGGAACATCACCTGGGAATTGGCATAAGGATAAATCTGATAAAAGACGTTTACCTGAACAGCGCTCTTGGATATGGTGTTTACCTGGGGTCAATAAAAAAACATACCAAGCCAGATGCTGTTACCGGTGAATTAACCGGAGGAAACGGTTTTGGGGCAATAGCAAAGATTGGTGTTGCCTTTGTCTTTTAGTGTCTGGTAAGAATCTCTACTTTATGGGTTTAAATAGGTCCTGATTTTTTGCAGGATCATGTCAATTTTAATTGGTTTGGATATAAAATCAATTGCTCCAAGATTATGGGCATTTTCAAGTGATTCAGGTGAATCATAGGCAGATACCACAATAATGGGAACCTTCCCAAGCTTTAACTGATCTTTCATTTTCAGAAAATCATATCCTGAAACGGCAGGCATACTTAAATCAAGTAAAATTAGATCAGGTACCTGTATATTTATGCTCTGTATAGCGTCATTCACACTTATAGCTGAAATAACCTGGTAACCCGCTTCATTTAAAGCAAAATCCAATAAAAGAAGGGCGGTATTTGAGTCATCAATACATAAAATTTTCTTTTTCATTTCCTTTTCTATCCTTCCCCGATAAAGCTACAAAAAAAAAGAAATAAATTCTCTGATTGGTATTAGTAATGTTAGAAGAATGACATTAAATGTCAAAATATTTTTTGGATAAAAGAGACGAGCAAACGCGAAATGTTGCAATTATTGCTAATTTTACTATTATTAAGATGTTATTCTGATTTCCAATGAGTTCGAAAGAGTGTATTTTGCCAAATTATGATACGTTAACTCCTGAACAGATCAATAAGGTTAATGAGAGTGGTTTTGTTGTCAGGCATAAAAGGGGTGAATTTCTTTTTAGCCAGGATAAGCCGATTTCCTATTTAATGTTTCTTTCGTCAGGCCTTGTCAAGATATTTAGGGAGGATCAGAATAAAAAATCAATAATACTTAAAATCATTAGTCCGGGTAATTACATCGGCCTGATTTCAGCTTTTTATGGAAACCGATATCAGTTTTCTGCTGCAGTTCTTGAAAACAGTGAGTTAGTTTATATCAGCATACCTATACTGAAAGAAATCTTAAGTGAAAATGGCAGGTTTGCCTTGCAAATGATACAACAATTCAGCAGTGAAAGCATGTATCTGGTAAATAAATTATTGGACTTTCCTCAAAAACAAATCCCTGGAAGGATTGCGGAGGTACTATTGTTTTTCTCCACTGAGATATATGGTGACAATCATTTCATTTTACCCTTGTCAAGGCAGGAACTAGCCGAACTGGTTTATTCCACAAAAGAAAGTGTCAGTCGCACCATGACAGAGTTTAAAAATGATAGAATGATTGACATTGAGGATAGAAAGATAACTCTCAATAGTATTGACCTTTTAAAAATTTTAAGCAAACTGGGTTAAATTAATAAATTTGTAACAGGCTTATCAGAAAAGGTTTATGATCGTTCAGTCAAATAAGGGGGTGGTCAAACCACTCTGGCGGAGAGTGGTAAATTTAAATCGGCGGACACAGGTCAAATTAAGCGGCTTTTCTAGTAAATGTCTAAATGTGAGCTCTTCTTCAGCATGTTTACGCTCAGTAATATCATAGATTGTAGTGCTAAAGGATTTCGGTCTGTTTTCTTTGTCCCGTCTTAAATAAGTTGAGATATCCGTCCATACTATGCCTCTGTTTTTACGCAAATATCTTTTCTCATGGCGTACTAAAGAGGATTTCCCCTCCAACAAAGATAGGGCGACCGCATTTGATTCTGGGATATCATTCAGAAAGGTGATATCCTCCCACTTTTTATTTTGTAATTCGCCCTTTTCTGGTATTCCTTCTCATAAACTTCAGAAAAGCCTTTTACCAGGACTTGTTCATTAATAATTTTCATCTCGTATTCATGCCAAATTGATGGTAGATACGAGTTCCTGTATTTGTTTTGGTGACTTAATTTCATAATCGACAGCACCTGTTTTGAATGCCTGTATGGCAATTTCTTCCGATCCCTTACCTGTGATTATTACGACAGGCAGACCTGGGTCTCTTTGCTTTACCAGTTCTACAACCTGCAAACCAGCTAAGCCGGGCATATCTATATCACTCAGTACAATTTCATAGTCCTTTTGGCAAGAAGCATTATGAGTTTATCACTACTTTCTGCTTCAGCAATGATAAATTGATCCTGTGCATTTTTAAGAATATCTTTAACGAGCTTCCGATCAAAAACGTTAACATCTACATGCAGGATCCGGATTTTCTTTTCCATAACCATTTTGATTCGGTGTATTAAATAAAAAAACAATATCTCTGATGTACCAATTTTCAATATAAATAAGTTCTCCCCGTGAGATATCGTTATACCCTACGTTTTAATCTAAATCCATGCTTTAATATTCCTTTTTCATGAGGAACTTCTTTTATAGCAATCAATGCACATAAAAAAAACCATATTTGCTTATTACATTAAATGATTAATAGTATAACCAGCTTAAAATGAACATAATAATTACGAATACTTAGAGATCATGAATACCTGCAGGATTTAAATACTGAAAAAAGAATGTACTAATGTATTTCTTTTAAAACTGCTTAATCCGAAAATGATCACGTGCCGGGATTTCGGAATATTTTACAATTTGAGCTAGTATCTGTTCAGCCACCTGTATCTGCGAGCGTTATCACCGAATTTCACAGCGGCCGTTATTTCATGTGAGCCCAGTGTTCTTGCTCCTATGGCATTAAATGTGTAGTCATAGGCATATCCTATATAATACTTATCCACTTTTATACCACCCATTATGACAATTGCAGAACCTTTACCCTTAAATGATTCATCGAAATAACTGTATCCTCCTCCGGTACGGTAGGATATGCCTGCCCAGTATTTTTCCTGGATGTACATTTTGGAATTGACATCTAACTGGGCGACAAATTGTTCTGTGGACTTTAACATCAATGAAGGTTCGATCAAAATGTCCCTGCTGGCCTCGAACCTGTATCCGGCCATAACGAAGTAATGCCGCATCATTTTATAACCGGGACCGTCCTTATCCGCTCCAATCTTTAAGGGACTCTGGAAAAGCTGCATGGATGAAATGCCAGCATACAGATGGTTGTTTGTGAAATATATACCGAAATTGGCATCAGGTACAAATGCAGATCGTTCACTGCCTGTTAAAAGGTCATCATTTTCAAGCAGTTCAATTTTATTATCATTTATGGCGAATTGATACCCTGTCAACGAAATTCCAAAAGAAAGCTGCGCTGAATTAAAGGGTATGTGATAGCTGTAAGTACCCTGAATTCCACTGCGTGTAAAAGCTCCCGCCATATCGGTAAAAGCATAAATGCCATAACCTACCCGACCGCTGCGGGACATAACATTCTTCCTCCTACGGATTGAGGCAGAACGGGAAATAAAACTGTTTTTCAATAACCGTGTTTGGAAACTTACAGCATATGTACCTGGTGCATCTTTTAAACCTAGCCATTGCTCCCTGGCTGTCACATTTATGGCAGTGTATCCTTCATGACCTGCAACTGCCGGGTTCAGAAGAAATGCATTCATCATATACTGACTATATATTGGTAGCTGCTGGGAGTCAATATTTTTCAAACAAGTTAGAGATATTGTACTTAGGAGAAGGGCTCTTATTATATTTCTGTTCATTTATTGTTGATTATTACTAAATTACCAGCTTATACTGGATTTATTGGTACATGTTCAAATTGTTTGATAACAACAAAACAGTTGATACAAATCAATTGGCTAAATAATGCCCAGCTTGGCAAAATCCGTGAACTCAGATGTAGAAGAGTATTAAAATACCACGAATTATCCACCTGCATTTTTGCATTGATAAGCATCCTTTTATGGAGATATATATAGATATGTATATCTAATATGCATGATATACCTGTGAAATAAAGTGTGTTCGGGTATTCTGTGCTATATTATTGATGATTAATGAAATAAAGAAATCGAGGTATTTGACGAATGCCGAAAACTCTTGGATTAAAATACTAAAGATATCTGACCACAAGTTGCACAAGATATCATTTCAGCATACCTCGCACCATTTTCAGCTTAAACAATATTCTGGTTTCGTGAACTGAGTCATAAACAGCTAAGTTTTCCCAACATGCAACGAGAAGTTAATCATATAGCGACCAATTAGAGTTTTGCACGGGTATTTTGGTATCTGAGTTATTCGCTTCCAATCCCGCTCTCAAACTCATACTATTTCTTTCTCCCATTCGCCCCTTCTCCCTTTCTCCCCCTCTTTCTTTTCTCTTCTCCAAAATGAGTTTTTCCGCAAAGAAACAACCAGGGATTTTCTTTTTGGTTACTGCGTCTGACTAATTTGCAAAATCAATCCTATATAATTTATTTATCTCCCAGTATTTTTCTCTTAAGCAAATTGGATCAAAATCATCATCTGCAATTTGAAAATTTGAGAAACTGCTTTTGATTTGATCCTCGTCATGGTTTTAAGGATGTCTTTAAAGATACATCACTTTAAAAAACACGTGGAAATTAAGTGCTGAAACAGATAAATCTCTTGCCAGAACCACTAAATTCATGTTGGAAATCGATCGGTTTATCTTAGGGTAGATAATCCAGGAAAAGGTCATTCATGTGCTTGAGATATTTTATTACATTTAATTAATAATGGAAATCATGCTTATAAGAACAGAGTCATTTAAAAGTTTGCATCTAAATGCATTTTTTTATAGTGGTGTTTTGCTGACAATCCTGGTCACTTTTAATCTGAGCAGTATATTTGCTCAGGAAATGCATGCCGAAACTGCCTTGCCTTCTTATCCGGGAGGTAACATGGCCCTGAAAGAATTCATAGCTGCAAATCTGCATTATCCTGAAGAAGCTCAAAAATCAGGAATATCAGGTATTGTCCTTGTAAATTTCAAAATAAACCACGAAGGTAAAATGGAAAATATCCGGATCATGAGAGGGATAAGTCCGGAATGTGACGCAGAGGCATTACGGGTAACCAAATTGATTACAGGGTGGAAGCCCGGGTTGAGGATGGGAAAACCGGTAAGTATGACGGTCAATTTGCCTGTTGATTTCCGGTCGGATAAAAAAACAAGGCCAACGGTCGTTTCGGGAACAGTCACTGATAAGTCGCAGGATATGCCTGTTGAAGGCGTTCTTGTCATTATTAAAGGCACAAACATGGGAACGGTAACCAATGCGGAAGGCAGGTACAGATTGGATGTCCCGCCTGAAAGTCAGTACCTTGAATTCGTTGCAAGGGGATACCTCCCTAAGGATGAACCTATTGGTGAACACAGTACGGTTAATGTGGAATTAGATTCCGAGTATGTGACCATTGATTTCCGGGAATAGATCCGTTACATGATCTGCCGGGGTGAGAACATTGCCCTGGCAATGCATGCTGATCTCATATGACCAGTCCGTCAGCTTCGAGGCTTTTCAGTGTCACCGCAAGCATTTTCTGAGAAATAGTTTTTATTAATCCGTATATCTCGTTAAATCTAAGTACTTCCCCTTCCTCAAGCAGCATCAGGACCAATACGGACCATTTATCTCCAATTCTGTCTACCACATTCCTCACAGGGCAATGTTCAGGGTCGACAAATTTTTCAAATTTTTTTGATCTCATAGACTACTAATTTTTACCATTCCTAACCCATAGGTAAGTATTGAACAATTTTGTAAGTCCTTGCTTTTTTATACTTATATCTTAACTTTAGCTCAAGTAACTAATTTTCAATTTGTAAGCAAGCAAAAAAGTGCATGATCCTATGAAAACGAACATCTTTCTAATGTTCTTATTCCTGTTTCTGAGCACTCCATTAACTGCCTGGTCACAACAGCCGGATTCAGTTCAGCTGCATGTCATGGTTCAAAAATATTGCCTGTCAATTAATGATGCGGATGGCGTTTTAGCTTCATCCCTCTGGGAACATGGCAATAATGTATCTTTTATCAATCCAAGGGGTCATGAGGTCGGTTGGGATAATATTGAAAAAATTTTTATCATTTCTTCTGGACTAACTTTTCCAAACGGGACCTCAAAAGTATAAAGGAACGATACAGTATTTACGATGATATCGCCATTGTCGAGTTTTACTGGGTATTTGATGCCGTTTTAAAAGCAAATAATGCACAAATGCAGACAAAAGGATGTGAGACCCAGATCTGGAGAAAGAGCCACAATGAGTGGAAGCTTGTTCATATTCATTATTCCGGCATGCCGGTAACCGGTCAGGATCAGGGTTTCTGACACATCTGCATCGTATTGATATTCTGTGAGCTGGCTGTCTTGATGCGTTTCCCGTTACTACTGTTTTACCAGTTCCACCCTCCTGTTTTTAGCCCTGCCTTCCTCTGTATCGTTCGATGTGACCGGCGCAAGGGAAGCGACACCATAGGATTTCAGACGCGCCGCAGGAATCCCGTACCGGGTAATCAGCGCATTAGCAACGGCATCCGCACGGTCTTTCGACAGTTTCATGTTGGCATCAATAGTGCCTACATTGTCAGTATGACCCACGACATAAAGCTTCAGAGACGCATTGCTCTTTAGAAGTACAGATATCTGGTCCAGAGATGCATCGGATTCAGGCTTTATCTCCGCCTTCCCGCTGTCGAAGTATATACCGTAAAGCGCTACGTGGCCGGTACTGTTGATGTCACTGCCCATTGCATCGGCGTTCGCCACAACCTCCTGCTTCATGATCTCTCTTTCTACTATATTCAATCGGTACATGTTGTTGTAGGATCGGACCTCGAACCAGGTCTCTTTACCCTCTTTTTGTACCAAAATTGTGGAGACTCTGTTAAAATTATCATCAAAGACAACCTTTCCGCCAATTTTTTTAAGGGCTTCCTGGATGTTTTTGCGAATCTTCAATTCTCCCGGCTCGGCAGTGCCGGTTTTCAGCCTGTATTCAATGTAGTATTTATGACCCTCAATGACCACAGGCGTTTTATCCTGGTTAATGAACTTGTAGCTTTCGAATTCTGCTTCCTTATAGCTTGAAATACTGAAGTCGGGCATTCTCGTAAGCATGGGATGGCCCTTACTGTCTTTGATATCCTGTGCATTTATCATGGAAGGCCCTGCTGCAGTTATCAGGCAGAATAAACTTAAGAAGACAACTGGTAAGTTTTTCATATTTTTGCTTGTTTAGCGAAAGTGAAGGTACAAATCTCTACAATTGCCTTAAATTGCATAATTATATTGAAATTAACCTTAAAACGCTCATGAAAAACCTAATTGAATTTACATTGTCAGGATTATTCCTGCTTTCAGCGTTTACATGTAAGCCGGAACCAGCCCGGAAAAGGATATTGACTTTGGGGATCAGTCACGAGTCCAATACTTTTTCAACCTTCCTGACAAGAGAAACCGACTTTCAGGTACTGCGCGGAACTGAAGTTCTGAAGGACCACTTATGGGCCGATGTTTTAAAAAACGCAGGACTGGAAATTATTCCAACCCTGCATGCAGATGCCTGGCCGGGAGGAATAGTAGAACGCTCGGCCTATGAAAACTTCCGGAACGAGATACTGAATGGTATTAAAAACGCAGGAAAAATAGACGGCATTTATATGGATATGCATGGCGCGTTGCATGTTGAAGGTTACCAAGACGCCCAGGTTGACCTCATCAAGGAAATAAGGGCACTGGTTGGAAAAGACATCCTCATTTCGGGAAGTTTTGACCTTCATGGAAATCCTTCACCTGAATTTGTTGAGAATATTGATCTGATAACCGCCTATCGCACTGCTCCACACAGAGATGGGGCCGAAACAAGGGCCAGGGCCGTGCAACTGCTTGTGGATGCCATGAAATTTGGATGGAAACCTCATATCGAGAGTGTAGTAATACCCATCCTGGTGCCGGGTGAAAAAAGTATCACTGAAGTGGAGCCCTTGCGCCCTATCTATGAACAAATTCCTGATATCAGCAAAATGGAAGGTTTGGTGGATGCTTCCATTTTTGCAGGTTATTGCTGGGCGGACCTGCCGCGTTCCGCGATGCGGGTTTTTGTGGTGGCGAAAGATCAAAAATACAGCGCAACAGCCAAAAATGAAGCCATTCGCCTGGCCCGACAAATCTGGGACAGCAGAAAAAAACTGGAACTGGATGTGCCCTCCGGATCAATTGATGAGATGATCCGAAAATCTCAGGAATATGCGGATACAACTATTTTTATTTCCGATTCGGGCGATAACACCACTGCCGGCGCACCGGGAGATAATACGCAGGTACTGGGAGCTTTGCTCCGGCACAAATGTAAGAATGCCCTGATGGCAGGAATTGTTGATCCTGAAGCATTGACAAAATGCATGGATGCAGGCATCGGGCAAAAAGTAGATCTCACCCTGGGAGGCAAAGTGGATACTGTTTTTGGGAAGCCGCTTCCAGTAAGCGCAAAAGTAGTATTCATATCTCCTGATTCGCTGATGAATACAAGCAGGGGGGCTGCCGTTGTTGAAACGGAGGGTGTGACAACCGTAATTTTAAAGACCTGTCGTTCTTTCGTGGAGATCAGGGATTTTAAGGAGGTTGGCCTCAATCCTCTGGATTTCAAAATAGTGGTTGTTAAACTGGGCTATTTGTTTCCCGAACTTCGCGATATTGCCCCGGTTCATTTAATGGCTCTGACCACGGGATTTTGCAATCTGGATATTCCGAATCTGCCCTATAAAAATGTTCATCGTCCCAGTTATCCGCTCGACAGGGATATGGTTTGGGAACCCCTTTGACAGGTTGGTTTTAGTCCTGCCCGTGTCATGGGTCCGATTCGCACTCTTTCAATTAAATTAAAGCACTTATTTCTTTTAAGTAAGCAAATTTCTGGCTACATTTAAGATGAGGTTTTAATTACTCATCAATTATACAAGAGCGTATGGAAAAGTATATTTACCTCTCAATTACCCCGGAAGCATTGATTGCTTCCATGATCCCCCCGGTTGAATTCGGAGCTTACATGGCTACCGGTACCAAGAAACGCAACAGAGGTCAGTCTATTTTTTTCGAGATCGACCTGGACCAGATCCAGCATTTGATTAACATGGACCATGTAAACAAACGTTGTGTCAGACAACCCGACGGCAGTCCCAAACATTCGGTTTACTTATCTGTGTATAAGGTACTGGAGACCATTCCGCTAAAAGCGTTTAAGAGCTTGTATGTTACCACTGATAACGGAATCGTGCTTGAAGTGAAACAAACCGCGTATGATAAGAACAAGGAAACTCCAAAAGCCCTGCATTTATACCAGGAATTATGCCCCGTAACACCAATGATTGCCAGTAAATTAACCCCATCTCAGTTTTTGAAGGAACTTACCGACAGCACCAAACCTATATACCTTCCGAAATTACTTTTCGTTGATCTGAAACTGGGTGAATTGGCCACCAATCCAATGGCCGGTTCTGCTGAACACTTGCCTTATCCGTCGGTGGGCCATTTGAGGGACTGCCTTGAAATACTCAAGACCGATGATGTGAAGTGCATGAAGACCGTTCAGCGCTTTTACCATGGCTCACTATTATTCAGAACCATCCAGACCGGTTTCTATGTGGGTGATAAAGACAACCTGCTATTCTTCCGGTATCCAACCATGACTGAACTGGAAAGCATAAATTATGAGTTTTTCAGGGCTATTTAGCCTATGAGCTTTATTCAGCGCTATTTTGGCACACTCCTGCTGGTCTCCTGCCTGGTTGGCATGGTTGTTCCTTCTGCTGGTGAAGCTACTCCCCTCATCGTAATTCTTGCGCTGGCTTTTATAATCTTTTGTTCTTTCTTTCAGATCAATTTTTCGTCCGAATCGCTGAAAACCCATTTCAGGATCTCATTCCGGTTCTGGTTTTTGCGGTATGTCCTCCTTCCCCTTGCCGTCTTTTTTGCTTTTAAATGGATCAGCGACTTTTATGCCCCGGCATTGCTGCTTTCTTTCCTTTTGCCGGCAGCCGTATCCTCTCCTTCATTCACGGTGATTTTCGGCGGCAAACCGGAATTATCCCTTAAAATTCTGATCTACAGTAGTTTTCTGGCGGTACTCACCATCCCCCTGCTGTTAAGCCTGCTTCTGGGTTCAACCATTGAAGTTTCAGCGGGAAAAATGCTTCTTACACTTGTTTATACCATTGTTTTGCCTTTTATCGCGCATCTTCCGGTAAGGAAATTCAAAATCGTGAAAGACTTTATCGGGCATTACAATCCATTGTTCACCCTCATTGGTCTCACTGCAATCTTCATTGTGGTCACTGCCCGAAACAAACCTACAATAATCGCAAATCCGGGAATGGTGGGCTTATATGCCCTTGAAGCCCTGGCCTTGTATTTTTTTTTGTATCTGGCCGGCTATTATATGTTTCCGTCACAAACCAAAGATGTGCGCAAGACTTTCTCCATCAGCTCAGGGGCCAATAACATAGGACTGGGTGTGACAATAACGGCACTTTTCTTTCCGGGCAACATGAATGTCTTTTTTATTGTATCCCAGCTGGCCTGGGTGCTGATACTGATACCGTTGAGAAGGATTTTGCATTCATGATTAAGACCAACGTAATGGGGGTGATGAAGTGATTAGGTGATTAGGTATAGACCACCCTTCAAGCGGTTGAAAACCCTTGAAGGGTAAGTTATCATAAATAATACTCTTCCGTAAGCTTCAAATACGCTTCTGTATAAGTGGTTGATTCTTGATTTCTGATGGCCAGACTATCCTCCTCACAAACTATACTTTTATCCTTTGTAAACTCAGCCATACATCTCACAGGAATTTCATCGGGTGAAGGTCTTACCATGACAAGCCGTGAAGGAAACAATCCGTGGAAATAAGCCATTTCGTTGAACCTGTTAATTTCAGTAGCCGGAATGATGACAGCAAGCCGCCCGTGTGCTGAAAGCAGTTGTGCTGCACAAAAGAGAAGGCTTTTATAACTCAGACTTTCATCGTGCCTTGCCAGGGATCGGATTTCCGAGGGTGATTTTAGTGAGTTGCGAAAATAAGGCGGATTGGATACAACAATATCATACGTAAAGGGTGATACAGCCGTAAAATGCTGCAACGAATCACAATGGATACTGATCCTTTCCTTCCAGGGGCAGGCAGCTATGTTTTCTATGGCCTGCGCAAAAGCTGTTTCCTCAATCTCAACTGCATCGATCAAAGCCTGGGAACGCTGCGCCACCATAATGGCGATAAGCCCGGTACCTGTACCTGCGTCGAGTATCCTCCCGGCGCCTTCCACATTAACCCATGCCCCCAGCAGAACACCGTCGGTTCCCACCTTCATGGCGCACCGATCCTGCTGAATTGTAAATTGCTTAAATGTAAACCAGGTATTGGCCACCTGAGAAATATGTTTCTGCGGACAATAAAGGTAGCATGATTTTTAATTATATTTCCTTATTTTTATAATCCCCGTAAGGAAATGAAGTTAAAAAGACATGAGCTGAAGGAGTTTCTTGATGAAAAGGTTGCACTATATAACAGACCTTCTTTCATTGAATATGATCCAATTAGTATTCCACATCAATTTACGAAGAAGCAGGATATTGAAATAGCTGGATTTCTTGTAGCCACAATAGCATGGGGTAACAGAAAGATGATTATCAGAAATGCAACCCGGATTATTAAAATTCTCGATCATTCACCATACGAATTCATATTGAATTCAAGTGATGACGAATTCCAAACAGTCGAAAGTTTTGTACATAGGACGTTTAATTCCACCGATCTGTTCTATTTTCTGAAAGCACTTCAGCACATTTACAAGCACAAAGGTGGCCTCGAAGCTATTTTCAGAACTTATCAGGCGACTGATTCTATTCAACCTGCTATACATGAATTACACAAGGTTTTCTTTGAACTTCCACATGAAAAAAGAACGGAAAGACATGTGTCTGATCCATATAAAGGATC
>JAFGOZ010000497.1 GCA_016926235.1 Bacteroidales bacterium
GGCTTTTCAAGCCCGTATCGTATCCCTTGCACCGGGATACGACCGCAACGCGCAATCCCCAACGACTTTTTACTGCGATACCGTTATGGGCAAGGCAAGAAACTTCGATGATACGATAGTGCTGATTAGTAAGAAATTTTTGTTTGCCGACCCACAAAAAGAAAAGAAAACATGGAAAAACCCAGCGCACAAAAGCAAGAGTTTGGCAGCCCGTCCCTGCAATCATCGCTTCGCTGCCAAACACATGCTTTTCTTGCCAACGCACCGGATGATATGAACATTAACGATAAAATATTACATGCGGATACCGAAAAGCATAAAAAAAGAGTAGGTGAAACAAAATAAAAATCAATGATGAAAAAAACAGTATTACTATTATTACCATTTTTATTTGGAAATCTTGCATTTGGGCAAACTGTAGAGGAATCTATAAAAAACGCAGAGAAACTCTATAGACAGAACAATTTTAAAGAAGCAATTCAAAATTTAGAGAATGCTAAAAAGGAGATTGAGCAAAGCTATTTATTAGAAATCAAAACTGCTTTATTGCCAAGTAATATTGAAGGATACAAGCCCGAAGATTATGACAGGCAAGAATTTTCAAAATCGTTTGTTTCAGGTAATAACATCCAAATAACTGAAAGTTACTCAAAAGCAGGGAAAAAGACTGAACAAGAAAACACAGTTGAAAATCTTGAATACCAATCTTTCATTACAATGACAATTTCCAATCTTCCAGAAAAAACATGTGAAATACTGAATATTCGTTCTCAAAGTGGTGAAAGTATAATGTATGAAGGTGGTTCAATGCTACCTGTTGATTTTAAAGAGTATAGGGCTGTAAAATATTATGACGGAGAAGTAAAACAGGGAAAGTTTGCTGCCATTATTGGTGGTGCAGTATTAGAAATTGTTGCAGAAAACATTGAAAGTGAGAAGACATTAATCGAGATTGCAAATAAAATTGATACCGAATCAATAATTAAATATTTCGGAAAATAAAAGCGGTTTTGCCGAAAAGCTTTACGAGTAGGCATAAATAAATTAATGTATAACTTTAAATTTTTAAAAATGAAAACTTTATCAAAAATTCTTTTCGTGGCAACATTTTTTATTGTTGCAGTTAGTGTTAAAGGGCAGACATGGTCTCCCAGTGGTTCTAATCTGTATGCAAACCCAACCAGCACAAATGTTGGGATAGGTACTTCAAGCCCTAACAGTAAATTACATCTTAACGCAAGTTCAGGGCAAAATGGTTTAAGAGTGCAAATCAATGGTAGCACAAAGTTTTATGTTAATTCTAATGGCGGAAGTACGTTTGGTTCAACAACAACTCCTCCTGCAAATGGCTTGTATGTTTATGATAAAATAAACATATACACAACCAGTTCAAATGCAACAGCGAGACTTAACATGCGTCAAGGATGGGGTGACTGGATTCATTTTGAACATACTTCTAATACTGGTTATTGGGCTTTCCATAATGGTCAGGAACAAGAAACATTTAATATCTATTACAGAAAACCTGATGGCACAATTGTTTACCCTTTAAGATTAAAAGCTGATGGTTCAATTCAAACATCAGAAATATTGGTTGCTCAAGTAAATGCAACTGAAATTAAATCCAAAGAACTACGACTTGAAGTTGACAATGTTGCAGACTATGTTTTTGCCGATGATTATAAGTTGCGTTCTCTTACTGAAGTTGAGCAATTTGTGAAAGAAAACAAGCATTTGCCAGGTATGCCCAAAGGTACTGATTTAGAAAGTGAAGGAATGAATGTTGCAGAAATGAGCAACCTACTCTTGGAAAAAATTGAGGAGCTAACTCTTTACATGATAGAATTGAAAAAAGAGAACGAAGAATTAAAAAGTTTAATTAATCAATAATTTAATGAACTATGTA
Organism: Bacteroidales bacterium; assembly: GCA_016926235.1. The sequence goes on from JAFGOZ010000497.1 coordinate 1,907, forward strand.
CAAAAAATTAATCATATTATTAATGGTGCTTATTGTTCATGTCACATATTTAGATGCTCAAAGAACATGCGCAACAATGGATTATTATAATCAGCACCTTAGTAGCCAAAGTTTTAGAAATGCTCGTCAACAAATTGAAGAGTATATTTCTAATTATGTAGGTTCCTATCGCTTAAGTTCCTCCCCTTATCAACCAGATGTTATAACCATACCGGTTGTGGTTCATATAGTGTTAGCTAATCCAAATAGCATTACTGATGCCCAGGTTGTTTCTCAAATTAATTCTCTCAATAGAGATTACCGAAACACAAATACCGAAACACCTCCTTCAGAATTTCAAGATGAAGATACAGATACGGAAGTTGAATTTAGACTAGCAAATATTGACCCTTCAGGCAACAACACATCTGGAATTACAAGAACTGTATTAGCAGGTTGTTTTGGAGATACTGATTGTAATGGTACAATTGACAATGAAAATCATAAATTTACAAGTCAAGGTGGCCATGATATTTGGGATAGAAATAGATATCTAAATATTTGGGTGACAAATCTTTGTTGTGGCATACTTGGTTATTCTACTTTTCCTGGTGATGCAGCGAACCTTGATGGTGTAACAATAGGAAATAATTGTTTTGGTATCGCGGCAACTAATAACCCTGACTTCAATCAAGGTAGAACCGCTGTTCACGAGATAGGTCATTGGTTAAATTTGTTTCATATATGGGGTGACGATGGAACCGCTTGTTCTGGCACTGATAATGTTGATGATACCCCAAACCAAGCTGGTCCCAACTTTGGTTGTCCATCACACCCTCATACATCTTGTTCTAGTCATGACATGTTTATGAATTATATGGATTATGTTGATGATGATTGTATGTTCATGTTTTCTAATGGACAAGGCACAAGGGTAAATGCTACTATAGATAATAATCGAAGTTCTATTAGGTCAATTGTTTTAACTGAAACAATAACAAGTGGTACACATTCTTTGGTTGCAGACAATTTTATATGGGCAAATAATGAAATTAATAGTGGAGCGGATGTTACCTATTGTGCAGATAATAAGATTTTATTGCAAACTGGTTTCCATGCAAAAAAAGGAAGTAAATTTCATGCAATTAAAGGTGGGTGCAGTAGTTTGAAGAGTGCAAAACTATCTAATTCTGTAGGAGCTTATGTAAATCTTCAAGAAAAATTGGATATAGAAATATTCCCTAATCCTTCTACTGGTATTTTTAACATCCATATACAAAGTAGTTTAGACCAACAACTAAGTTTTGATGTATATAATAATTTAGGTAAACTCATAACCAAAGGTGTTTTGGAATCTAATGAAGGTACTATAGATATTTCTAATCAGCGAAGTGGTATTTATTTTGCAAAAATAAAATGTGGCGACAAATTAGAAATAATAAAATTAATTGTTAAATAAGTATTATTAGGACACTGGGCTATGTTGAGTCATAGCTCAGTTTTTTCTAACAAAATACCATATTGCTCCAACATCATTGAAGCTACCATCTATAATTAAAGTATCATTTTCTTGATAGATGAATCCATCATTCAATTTGCAGTTTGCATAATTTTTAGATTCCAAATTTATAAAGGATTTGTTTTCCATACTTTCAATTACATAAAAACATGTATCAAATGAGTTTTCAAATTCTAATACTAAAAAATTCTCGTTTATATTCAGTATATTACTATTCTGTGAGGCATTATATAAATTCTCTAATTTACCTTCCCCTCTTATTAGTTTTTCGGTTTTCACTAAACTCCATTCACCAATAAATGAGCTATTATCTTGGATATTTTGCTCCTTATCACAGCTAAATGCCATGATTATCATACTTGTAAGTATAAAGTGCATAATTTTTTTCATTTTTTAGTTTTTTAATTTTTCAAGCAAGATGTAAAATTAGTACTTTTAGTTGCGTTAAAAAACACTAATCTTTATTATATGTTTAAAAAGCGAGTAATAGAAAAAATACATTTACCAATATTTTCGTTAGTTTTAATTCTTGGTTTTATATATCACTATCAATACATAAACGAATTTCCCTCTCACATACACGCATGGGCTCAATCAGACAGGTATGCCTTATCATTAGGTTTTCTTGATAACGGCTTAAACTTTTTCAAACCGCAAACATTTGTTTACAATCATCAATTTCCTGAAAAATGGAAAGTACCCTCAGAAGAAACAATTACCGCAGTAGATTTTCCCATGCATGATTATATTCCCTCTTTGTTAATGAAGTTTTCAGGAAATACTTCACCCTGGGTTTTTCGCATTTATATTTTATTATACAGTCTTTTAGGCCTTTTCTTTTTATTCAAATTATCATACGCTATAACCAAAGATTATATAAAATCGGTTTTTGTTGTAATCTTTACAGCAACTTCACCTGTATATGTTTATTATCAGGGGGGCTTTCTTCCTACAATACCTTCTCTTTCCAATGCGATTATTGGCATATATTTTTACTACCGGTATTTAAAAGAAAACAAGAATAAAGATTTTTGGTTAAGCATGCTTTTGCTCACATTGGCTGCACTTTCCAGAACAACCTTTGCTATACCTATTGTCGCAGTATTAGCTATTGAATTCATAAGATTACTTAAGAAGGAAACAAAATTAGTCCCTAAAATAATTCCTGTGGGCATTTCGATATTAGCTCTATTGTCCTATCTGCTATATAACGGATATTTGAGAGAAAAATATGGTTCAATATTTTTAAACCACATATTGCCCCCTGATAGTATAGGGCAAGCAAAGGAAATTATAAAATACGTCTACGACAACTGGTTTTTTCAATATTTCACAAAACTTCATTATGTTATTTTTGTTGCAGCTATCTTTCTTTCTATTTATTTTATCGCAATACGAAAATACAGTATTACAAAAACAAAAGTATATTTCAGTCTACTGACGATAA
>JAFGOZ010000498.1 GCA_016926235.1 Bacteroidales bacterium
ATTATAAGCGAAAATCATCCGCTCAGGTAAAAGCTTCGTGGATGTTCCATCTGACCATTAAAAATAAATTATAAACAGATGAAAATAGTATACTTACTGCCCCTGTTAGCCTTTTTATCATGCAATACACAGAAAGAGCAATACAGACAATACATTAACCTTGAAGGTGAATGGAAGTTTGCTCTCGACACAGCAGAAACCGGAATAGATCAGAAATGGTACCTTTCTGAACTCAATGACTCCATCCTTTTACACGGGACAATGGATCAAAACCAAAAGGGATTTCTTAACAAGGATACAACCACTTTCCAGCTAAACAGATTATACAAATACGAAGGCGCTGCATGGTACAGGACAAAGGTGAATATACCGGATAATTTTGAAGATAAGCATATTACATTGTTTCTCGAACGAACCAAGTCATCCAAAATATGGATTGACAGCACTTATATAGGAGGCTCAACCATACTCCAATCACCGCAGCAATTTGATGTTTCAGACTATCTTTTTCCGGGAGAACATACCATAACCATTTGCATTGATAATAGCCTGAAATTAACGCCTTACGGTTATGTACACATTTATTCGGACGACACCCAGACCAACTGGAATGGGATTATTGGCAAAATATATATTGAAGCTTCTGCAAAAACCTATATTTCTAATCTTCAGGTTTATCCTGATATTGAGAAGGAAAAGATCGATGTTGAGATAGAAATAGTTAATGGATTGAATCTTGATAATGTGGATATTGAATTATTTGTTGATAAAACAGTGAATAGCAAAACTACTAAACTAAAACCTTACAAAACGAGTGTAAAATGTGGCAGTAAGATAAAACTGGAATATGATCTGGGAGACAAATGCAGCTTGTGGGATGAATACCAGCAGCCATTGTATCATTTAACTGCTGTTATTACAAATGGAGAAAATAAAGATTCAAAAACAGTACCATTTGGTATGAGGAAATTTTCAGTAAAAGGCACACAGTTTGCAATCAATGGTCGCACGGTATTTTTAAGAGGCAAGCATGAAGCAGGAGTTTTTCCGTTAACCGGATGCATTCCTGCTAATGTTGAAGAATGGCAACGTGTATATAAAATAGTCAAATCGTATGGCATCAACCATTATCGTTTCCATTCATATTGCCCGCCTGAAGCAGCTTTTACAGCCGCTGACCTGGAAGGTATATATCTTCAGGCCGAACTGCCGTTCTGGGGGGGACTGGATGCAGATTCCATTGCGGATATGTTGTTGGAAGAAGGTTATGCAATGCTAAAATCCTACGCAAACCATCCATCGTTTGTTATGTTTTCACATGGTAATGAGATTTGGAGCGGACACGAGCGGATTGAAAAGAATTTAATGGCTTTAAAAGAATATGACAGCAGGCCGCTATATACCATGGGTTCAAATAATGGCATAGGTTATATTCCGCCTTCCAAAAGCAGTGATTTCTTCGTTGGAGCCCGGACTCCTTATGCCAAGGATACTATCCTTACGCATATCAGGCTTACACATGCCTATGTAGACTCAAAGGATGGCGGGATACTGAATACACAAACACCTTCCACTCTGGTAAATTTTAATTACTCTGTAAACCAGATAAATATGCCGGTAATAAGCCATGAGATTGGTCAGTACCAGATTTTTCCGGATAACAATGAAATAGATAAATACACAGGAGTTTTGAAACCATGGAACCTGGAAGTATTTCGAAACAGGTTGATAAATGCAGGTATGGACGATATGGACAGTGCGTTTCATATGGCATCAGGAGCCTGGTCGGCACTCTGCTACAAAGCTGAAATGGAAGCAGCTATAAGAACAAAGGGTTTTGCCGGTTTCCAGTTGCTTGATCTTCAGGATTATCCGGGACAAGGTACTGCTCTGGTTGGTATCCTGGATGCCTTTATGGATAGCAAGAATGTTATAACTCCTGAAGAATGGAAGCAATCATGCAATGATGTGGTGCTATTGCTTGAATTTCCCAAGTATTGCTGGACGAATGAAGAAACATTTCATGCAACACTTGTAGTGGCTAATTATTCAAACCAAGCAATAGCAAATGATTTACATTGGGAAATTCAAAAAGCAGAGGGCAAAATTCTTAAAGATGGCACAATTTCAAACATGACCTTACCAAATGAAGGTCTTACCAATGCGGGAGAGATATATGTTGATTTGTCATCAGTATCGAAGCCTGAGAAATTAAATGTATTTATAACGGTTAAGGGTACTTCTTATAAAAACAATTATCCTCTATGGGTTTATCCTCCAATAACTCCAATTCAAATCAATGAGGATATTATTATTGCAGAAAAACTGGATAACAAACTGATAACAAAGCTGGAAGAAGGAGCAAAAGTCTTCTTGTTACCACAAACAGAGGACATTAAAATTAACAGCTTTCCCGGGCTCTTCCCTCCGGAATTTTGGAATTACGGAATGTTTAAGGGGATAAGCGAGTGGGCAAAAAAGCCTGTGTCACCAAGTACTTTAGGATTATTAATGAATCCTGATCATCCACTGTTCAATGATTTCCCGACAGACTTTCATACCAACTGGCAATGGTTTTCCATTATCAAAGCCAGCAATTCATTTATCCTGGACAACACACCTGATGATTACTTTCCCATTGTACAGGTTATTGATAATCTGGAACGAAATCATAAACTGGGATTAATTTTTGAATTCAAAGTGGGGAAGGGAAAATTGCTTGTGTGTACCTCTCAACTGAATCTGATTATGGATAAACCCGAAGCTGTGCAATTATATTGTTCAATAATTGAATATATGCGATCAGAGGTGTTTAATCCGGAATATGAACTAAATAATGAAGAATTAATTGGTTTATTTGTACATAAAGAATTATGAACTAAACGAATCTATCCATATATTATATGGAGCTATATCCTTTACTATATCACCTGAAACGTTGTCCGGAGGAGTTTCTGCAGAAGCCTGGTCCTGCTTTGGGCAAGAAGCTTCAGACGGAAGTTTTGGTAAAGGACAGATACCGTAAGATATTGGGCGATTTTTGTGTTGCAGATGATAAATTGCCTTCGTTGAAGGATATTGGCAGCCTTAGTGAAAATCACCAACTTTCCATTCAGGTTGGATGCTGGCTGGTTTCACATCCTTCCTTTGACTTTAAGCCTAATTTAATGATTCAAGTACATAAATTTTTGTTCATGGATTTAAAGGAGGTTTGTATGTTCGTAAAGCACAGGGAATGGGTGGAAGATGATGACCGGGCTGAAGAATTCATCAGGCTTCTACTTAAAAGATGTGAGATATTACCTGAAGGAGAGACGGAAGCTCAGGCTTTGGACCGGCTGGATGCACTGGATACAATTAAAAGACAGGAGGTGTTCAAAGAATCCAATGCTTCCATGGAACGAATAAGGGAGATACGCAGGAAAATGGCGGAACAAAAAGCACGCGAAGCGGCAAACGTATATGGCAGGGAATAGAAAACCGGTTGTAGCATTGAAGGACAGGGAACGCTTTCCCTTAATCAATGATCTCGCTTATCTCAATCAGATGAAGCAGGATGAGTGTGCCCCTGTGTTTAATTTTCAGAGTGGGGACAGGGTAAATGCCGAGCACTTAAGGAAAGTAAAACAGTATGCGAATGAAATACGCAATAAGAAACAGTTCTGGGAAGAGGGAGGGCAACCGGACTGGTTAAAAGGGTACTTGCGAAGATGCATTGACCAGGTCCCGTTCTATATTAATCGTAAGTCATCATTTATGGAGCAGCCAACAATAAACAGGGGAGATATTGGTTCTATTCCCTGGAATTTTGTGTCAAAAGATGCCCGTCTGGATGATATGCTGGTCTATAATACATCTGGTACAACTGGCGCTGCGATGGATGTGTTGTTTGATCCTGTTTCGCAAGCCTGCTGGATATCACAGCTGCAATCTGTTCTTGATCAACATAACATAAAAATAGAAGGTGGCAATAACAAGGTTTCCATTGCCCTGATCTGTTCCCAGAGTTCAACACTTACCTATGCCTCACTTTCAACTTATTTGAATGGCGCTGGTATTTTAAAATTAAATCTGAATCCCAATGACTGGCGAGATCCGGAAGATCGTATCCTTTACCTTGAAAAGTATAATCCTGAGGTTCTTACAGGTGATCCTTTTGCATTTTTTGATTTACTTGAATTACAACCGAAAATTACTCCCAAAGTACTGGTCTCATCAGCCATGAAGCTAACTGATGGAATAAAAACGAAGCTCGAAGCCTATTTCAAATGTCCTGTACTGGATGTATATTCGTTGACCGAATGCCGGATGGTTGCTTTTGCTGAAAATGGCAGGCACCGTGCCATTCGGCCTGACCTGTTCCTTGAGGTCTTTGATATGTATGAAGATATAGCATTACCTTATGGTGAAAGGGGTGAACTGGTAATAACAGGGGGAAATAATCCTTTTCTGCCTCTAATACGATACAGGACCGGGGATTTTTGTAAACTGAAAATAGAAAACGGCATACCTTATTTAATTGATTTGGAAGCTCGACTACCTGTTGTTTTTTATAAAAAAAATGGACAAATGATCAATAACATTGATATATCCAGGGCTTTAATGTATTTGCCGCTAGCCGGGTTTACTTTACACCAGGGACCAGGTTATCAACTATCGTTTAAAGGTTGGAGCAATGACAAGATCCAAAAGGATGTGCAATATGCACTCAGAAATATTTTTGGTTTGGATACCCCGGTAAAAATTATCATTAAACCTGTCGGACAGCAAAATGGCCACAAACCTATTACATATTCCAGCAATTTTAGCCCGGATTTGTAGCAGGGCATATTTTTTCTTTTAACTGTTTTTAACAAAAGACCTCATATTCTTGTATTTAGTATAATATTTTGCAGGCTATACATATTTTTGTTTACAAGATATCCAAAATGATTAAACATTTTTTTCCCGGGTGTGTTTGTAAAAAAGAAATTTACTTGACTTTTCAATGAAATATCAATAACTTACTTAATTATAAACCAAATTTTACAAATATGAAAAAGTTTATGTATCCTCTCATGCTTATTACTTTCTTTACGTTCTCAACCCCATTGTTTTCTCAGGATAAATGGACAGTTGACCAGGCACATTCGAAAATAGGTTTCATTGTTACCCATCTTGTCATTGCCGAGGTAGAAGGCAGTTTTAATAATTATGCCGGTACTATTACAACATCGAAAGATGATTTTTCTGATGCAGTGATTGACTTCTCGGTGGATGTAAACAGCATTAATACCGATAATGAAATGAGGGATAATCACCTGAAGGGGGATGATTTTTTTAATGCAGGGAAATTTCCTGAAATGACCTTTAAAAGTACTTCATTTAAGAAGGTTAGCGGGAATATTTATTCCCTTGAAGGAGATCTGACCATACGTGATGTAACCAAAAACGTTAAATTTGATGTAATGTACGGGGGTTCCATTCAGGATCCGTATGGGAATACCAAAGCAGGTTTTAAGGCTAAATCAACCATTAACCGGTTTGATTACAATTTGAAATGGAATGCTGTAACTGAGGCAGGAAGCGCCGTGGTTAGCCAGGATGTAGAAATTATATTGAAACTCGAATTTACAAAAGGAAAATAATGGCGCTGTATAGATCAATTATTCAGGCTATCTTTTTATTTTCTTTAACTAAAAAATAAAGAAGAAAAAGCAAAACACTTTGTATTAATGTTAAAACCTACAACCATGGAAGAACCAAAAATAGCTCAAAGTCATCCTTATGTAATGGTCATGGAGCCGGGAGAATACTACTGGTGTGCATGCGGACAAAGTAAGAACCAGCCTTTTTGTGACGGTTCACATAAAACTACCTCATTTACACCGGTAAAGTTTGAAGTAAAAGAAAAGAAAGTTATAGCCTGGTGCGGATGCAAGCATACAAAAAACAAACCACTTTGTGATAGTTCCCATCTTGTAGTATGATAAGTATTACAAAAAGCTGGTAATGTTATATGTCTAACATTAGACAACAACCGGTTCTTCTTCAATTTCATATATGGCTTCATTGATTTCGTATGCCAGGTGCCCGATTTTTGCCAGCTCAGCATACAAATCTGACAGGATCAAACCGTCTTTGCATTTATAGACCTTCTTTTTAATCGATTTGTAATGGTCGTTCCGTGTTTTTTTCAGTTGTTTGTTTAGCTTCTCATATACTTTGCGGGCTTTTGTAAAGGATTCGGGATTTACTTTAGCGCCGTTCTCTGATTTAATATTGATGATTACCTCTTCCAGTTCGAATTTAGCCAGTTCGAAAAGCTTTTTCAGGTTTGCTTCCGATTCTTCGCCAAATACTACTTTTTGTTCATTCTTGCGTTCTAAGCTGTTAGACATTTTGTAGCACGCATCCGATATTTCTTCGAGGTGGGAAACAATGAAAAGCATTTTGTTGATCCTGTCAGCGCTTTCGCTGCTTAGTGAATCTTCAGCTATCCTTGCAAGGTAACGGGTAATTTCCAGTTCAAACTGGTCGCATATTTCTTCATTTTTTTTGATTTTCTGGGATATTTTATCCATTTTTTTAACATCTGTTTCTTCCATTAATCTTTGAACCTGTAAAACCATTTTATCAACTCTTTCGCTAAGAATTATGGTTTCTTTTTTTGCTTGTAATAAGGATAATTCGCTAGTGGATAGTAGCCCTGTATTAATGAATTCCAGTTTAAACTCTTCATCTTCTTCTTTTTGAGGAACCAAATATTCAACTGTTCTTACAAGTATTGGAATAAACCACATGAGTAATAATGTATTGACAATATTAAATATGGTGTGAAATATTGATAATGCTATCGGAATAGCACCGTTTGTTTGCTCTATTGTTTGAGAGGCAATTGGATAGGGTGAAAATGACCCTGTATGAACAGTTATCCAACCAATTAATTTACAATACGGATAAAACACAATCATTACTAAAATAACACCAATCAAATTAAATAAGAGATGGGCCCTGGCAGCACGTTTGGCTGTTGTATTGGCAATGAGTGCAGCAAGATTTGCAGTTATCGTGGTCCCGATATTTTGTCCAAGTACCATGGCAGCAGCAGTTTCAAAAGATAACCAACCATTAAAACACATAACCAATGTCAGCGCCATTACAGCGCTTGATGATTGAATAATCATCGTTATTATTGTGCCTATTGCCAGGTATATTAGTACAGACCAATATCCAAAGCGAGCGAAACCAGAAATAAAGGTAAGAAATGAAGCATTATTGTCAATTCCACTGGTTGATTCTTTCAAAAAATCCAGACCAATAAATATCAATGCAAATCCAATTACAACAACGCCCCAGTTACTTCTTTTCCTGTTTTTAGAGAAAATAAGTGGAAGTACTATACCCATTAATGGCAATACCAGTTGGCTCATATGGACTTTAAAGCCAAGTATTGAAATAAGCCATGCTGTGACGGTAGTTCCTATGTTTGCCCCCATTATTACCCCAATGGATTCGACAAGAGTGACTAACCCTGCATTTACGAAGCTAACAAGCATAACTGTTGTAGCCGATGAAGACTGAATAATTGCGGTTATGAGAAATCCTGTAAGTATTCCTTTGTACTTATTTGATGTCATTGCAGCAAGAATGCTCCGCATCCTGTCGCCGGCAACTTTTTGCAATGACTCGCTCATTAACTTCATCCCATAGAGAAACAATACAAGGGATCCCAGTAGTTTCAGGATATCTACAATACCGTATTCCATAGCTCGAAAATTAATTTTTCCAAATCTACTATTAATAATTAATTAAGAAAAATTTAAGGGTATTTTAAGATTAAAATATTTTGCCCAAAGATTTTTACTCCTGCTTATTTCAGGGAGCGAAAACGTGATAGAAGGAATATACTTGGTATGAAAGTTTAGAGTAAGTTATCAGGTAGTATTTACTAGCGTATTAACTCCTAAAGATTTATGAATGGATTTTATCTGCTTTACCTTTTTTATCAGAAGAGGTTTTGTCCTCTAATAAAAGATCTTCCATTACATTACGATGGAATTCGGTAATAGCTTTTTCGTGAAAATGAGGGTAGAGGTAGCGGTCGCGGAAGCGGGAATCGCTTTTAAAGGTAGATGAATGCTCGATTTGAGTGAAACCTTCCGTTGTGGATGTAAAATGAAGACGTTGTATCCCTTGTACTTTTCCACCTTCGATATAACTAAATGCAATGATACGGTTTGCAGTATCTATCTGGGTTATTTCAAATCCTACCGGAAGATTGTAAAAGCCTAATAATTTAAGATTTACATACAATACCTGGCTTGTATCCACACCATCAAATTCATCATCATCATTATACAAAACAGACCCCGTATTCTTTGAGAATAATAAACCAAAAGAAATTATCCTGCCGTTCCAGGACTCTGTGGGACTAACGGTGAGGTATTTTTCCCATACCTTTTTCAGATCTTCATTAACTAGAAAAGTATTTTCCATCCGGCTAAAACCATCAAAACTCTCAACTACCTTACTACTGCCTTGCACATCACTCAAATTAAGGATGTTGTTATCCAACTGCATATGGATAAATTGCCGAATTTTCTTTTGATGTACCCGGGCTAAATCTATATCTTCCAGGCTAACTAGTTGCGAAAAGCAAGCCAGAGAATAGCTTAGAAATGATATTATCAAACAAATTCTTCTCATTCAGTGCGTAATTCAGGTCACAAATTTAATGAAATATACTTATTAACCTATTCTCTATTGTACTTATAAAAGTAATGAAAAGTTTTTGGAAACACAGATTACTTTAAAAATATTTCTGAAATTTCAATATCACATTTACCTAATTACATTAAAAATTTACATTAATTGTAAGATTAATTTATTATAAAATATTATATATTAGTATTTTATAAATATTCATCTATTCTTGAGTCTTTATTATTTATATATTTCTTATTGATATTTTATACATTTGTTTTAAACATAAAGCCATGAATTTTACCCTTATTGGTTTTATCCTTTACCTTATCATTGTTCTTGTAGTAGGATTTATCACCTATAATAAAAATAAGTCCCATACAGATTTTTATATTGCCGGAAGAAAGCTGAATCCTTGGGTAATGGCTATGTCTGAAAGAGCTTCAGGGGAATCGGCATGGCTTATTGTGGGTTTGCCGGGAGCTGCTTATAGTTTAGGGTTAATGGAGTTTTGGGCAGCAGCTGGCTGTGTTTCAGGTATATTACTATATTGGGTAATCATTGCCAAAGACTTGCGAGTGCAATCAGATCAGTATAATGCCATTACACTTCCCACTTTCTTTGCTGAGAAGTTTGACAGACACAAATCAATAATACGTGTAATTTCTACACTTATTCTTATCTTCTTTTTTACATTTTATTTGGCAGCACAGTTTAACGGGGCAGGCAAGGTATTGAATGTAACGTTTGGAATATCCAATATTACGGGAATTATCATTGGTACAGCAGTGATCATCTTTTATACCATGATGGGCGGTTTTTTTGCTGTTGCCTGGACAGATTTTGTACAGGGAATTCTTATGTTTGGAACGCTGGTGATTCTGCCCATTGTTGGTTTCATTGAGTTGTCAAGAAATGATATGCCTTTGTTCGACCCACAATATGCAACTCCTGCCAGGAATATTTTTAATGGTCAAACAGGTTGGGCGGCTGTAGCACTTGTTATTAGCGGACTGAGCTGGGCATTTGGGTATTTTGGCCAGCCTCATTTACTGGTACGTTTTATGGCTATCAAAAACCCGGGAAAAATTAAAAAGGGAAGGATTATAGCTTATTCGTGGGCTATACCGGCCTTTACTGGCGCTATGCTTATGGGATTGGTGGGATTTGCTTTATATAGAAATGTGGGTTTAAGCGATGCAGAGAACATTATGCCCTATATGGCAAACAACCTTCTACCTTCGTGGGTGGCAGGATTACTTATTTCGGGTGCTATTGCAGCCATGATGTCAACAGCAGATAGTCAGCTATTGGTTATTTCATCATCTGTAATGGAGGATATCTATTACAAGACTTTTAAAAAGAAGGTTTCAGAAAAGTCTTTGCTATTAATGAGCCGTATCATTACAGTAGCCGTTGGATTATTGGGTTTTATTATTGCAATAACGTCAAAAGATCTTGTTTTTGCTCTGGTTTCGTATGCCTGGGCAGGACTGGGATCTTCATTCGGACCAGTTTTGATCTGCATACTTAAATGGAAGAAAACGACTGCACAGGGTGTTATTTCAGGCATGCTAACAGGGGCTTTAACGGTTATTATCTGGACAAATATTGATGGGCTGAATGGTATGATCAATGCACGTTTTGTTTCATTTGTTTTTGCATTTGCAGCTATTTATATTGTTAGTATAATTACAAAAGCAAAATAATTGATTTGTTTTATATAGATGATAATTAGGCATTTATAAATTTTTTTAATAGTAATATTCCAAACAATTCTGGTTATTTAATGCATATAATCAACATGTAAAACGAATATGTTTGGAGTGCAAAGTTGACTGTGGATAAAATATTCTTTATCTTTACTATTTCATTTTCAATCACTTTACAAAAATATAAACTATGAGAACAATCATCTTCTTTTTGCTTGCATCTATTATACTATTTGGATGCAAAAATAAAGCTGGCCTGGAACCTCAGGCTGAAGTTGTTTATCAACTTCAGAAAACCTGGTCTTCTGATACTATTCTCCGCACACCAGAAAGTGTACATTATGATAATGAACGAAATGTCATTTATGTTTCTAATATTAATTCAGATCCGGGAGGGAAGGATAATAATGGCTTTATGTCAAAATTAAGCGTGGATGGGAAAATACTTGAACTTCATTGGGTGGATGGATTGAGTGCACCAAAGGGCATGGATGTTTATGGCAACAAACTATATGTCACTGATGTTGATGAATTAGTTGTTATTAATATCGATTCATCTATTATTGTGAAGAAAATCCCGGTTGAAGGATCAGAATTCCTGAATGATATTTCTGTTGATAAGAATGGTAAAGTATTCTTTACTGATTCTAAAACAAATACAATTTATACATATAATGACAGCGTTGTTGAGATATGGCTAAATAGTGGAATTGAAAAATCAAATGGTCTCTTATGTGAAAAAGAGAGGGTATTATGCGCAGCATCTGATTTGTTATCAATTGATTATGCCACCAAAACTATTTCAGTAATCAACGATGGTATATCTGGTGGGGATGGAGTAACTGCTATAGGTGATGGTGCATACTTTGTTTCAGAATGGCCGGGTGAAGTATATATCGTTAAACCTGACAGTTCAATGGTTTCATTGTTGAATACACGGGATGATAAAACCAATTCTGCTGACATTGATTATATCCAGAAAGACAGTCTTTTACTGGTACCTACATTCTTTAAGAATTCTGTGGTTGCCTATAAATTGGTAGTTAACTAGGCGCAGGTTTTTGTCGGGCCTGGTATATCCCGTCGCATGAAGGGAATTGCAATGATCATTGCATCAAAGACCTGAATTTGTGATAATTCGTGTAATTTGTGTAATTCGTGGACAACATCGTTTTAAACAAAAAAGGCCATTCATCGGGTTAATGAATGGCCTTGTGTATTTGGGTTTAGGTTACAGGTTAAGGTCAATATTTATTTAATAATTAGCAACTTAATCGTTTGTATTAAATCCTTTTCTTTAAATACACGAACAAAATAAATCCCTCGATTCAATTGCTGTGTATTAACATTTGTTACGGATGCGTTCATCCATACTCTTGGATACACAATTATACCACTTAAATCGATAATTTCAAAATAAAATGGAGAAGAATTTATATCTGTTTTATCAACTGATATAAAAAACTGTGTGGAGGATGGATTTGGATATGCAGTGATTACAGGCTTTTGAGCTATTTCAGCAGGTTCAACACCAATGATCAGTTCATCCGGATTGTTTGGAGCGCCCGGGGTAATATTCTTCATTTGGAGCCAACTACCCGTTCCATCTGTATATTTTCCGTAGGAATAGTCTTCATATAAACGCTCATAGGTAATGGAGTCCAGAACACGGAGGGTGTCACCCATTTTTTGCGACAACATCAGGGATTCTCCCTGCCTGTTTGCCTTAAAAGGCGTATGAAGCGGACCGTCAAGATATTCACCATCACAATAAAATACTTTAAAGCCATTCGCAGGAATACGTGTTGAATCGGGTATCGAATACCGTGTTGGCCAGGTATAATCATCTGAAAGGAAGCAGCTTACAAGATAAACATCCTGGCTTGAACTATTATATAATTCAATAAATCCGGAATTTTCTCCCTGTTCATCTTCAAACAGGTTGGTATTTGTGGCTATCTCATTTATAAATATACCGTCAATTTGCTCGTTTAATGCTTCAAACACAGGGCGCAACGAAATATTGAAGCTTGTATCGCTATGTAGTTCAATATTTTCGCTGTATATTCCTCCGCTCGATTCATTTACAGAAGTATAGCTAAGTGTGAGGTCAAATCCCATATCCGTACTGGTTGCATTTGCCTGGTGTACTTCGCATGAAATTATATTATCCCCATCTACAAATGCATCCTTGCTTAGCTCAGTATAATTAAAAGAATTTTCAGCAGGATTTGACATAGTGCTTGCTGCATAGTCAGTAAAAGCCACTGTCCCTGCATTTATATTAAAACGGCATACTTCAGTTCCGTTAACGTACACGATAGCTCCATCGTCACAAAGAATACCAAGATTTATATCCTCCATCAGGGATGTATCTGCAATATAAATGGTTTTACGGAACAGGGCCGTTGGTGTTTTATTATTAGGATCTGCACCATATGATATAGTTGTATTTTCATCACCATCACCATATCCAAGTTGGCCATTCCCACTTTCCCATTGCGAATCATCATATATTGATGTATTCCAGTTGGCAGGATATGCAATTGCTGTATCCTTATATTTCCATTCGCTTTCGGCCGGAATTGCAGTTGTAGTAATGGTTTGACTGTTGTTTTCCCAATGGGAGAATCTGTATCCTTTTTCTGGTTTGGCTTTTATTGAGAGAGGAAGTTCTTTATATGTAGACATTTTGAAAGGATAATGCTGAATAACGGCATTGTTTACCTCAACCTTTCCCTGTAGTATATTTTCATTGGATATTGCAACGGTAACTTTATCTGATGTTAGATTAAAGTACGTGTCGAAGTAATTTTGCATAAAAATGTAGCGATAGTTATACTGATCTCTCAGGGTTGATATCCATCCATTCCATGTATCAACATTACGGCCATATTTGGCCTGGTTATATGGTATTTCGGTCTCAATAACTTCTGAAAGGCTGTCCAGGACAAAGTCACACCAGTCAGGATGAAAAGACGAGTGCATTTGGGTAATAAAGGTTTGAAGAAATTGCTTTTTAAATCCTTCGTTTTCCATCAGCTTTTGAAAAAGCAGAGTAGACCAGGGTTCTGTAACATCAAGATTATCAATTAACTTTTCAAATGTGGGGTGATCTGCTACAGTACGGCGAAAACCTAAGCCATAATCGGTATCAAATAAGATCCAGCGCCACTTGCCACCATTCTTTTTACGCCAGTATTTGATGTTGTTTTGTGGCCAGTCAGCATTTCCGATGTATATTTCAGCTACGTTATAATTAATATATTCCTGAATATCAATCTGGTTTGCAACCCATTCATAATTAGCATCATTAGCCATGCTATTTGATGTAATGAATGAGATAATTGCATTGTAGTCAGTATTTGTGCCCCTGATAATTTCTGCATTCCTCTCCAGAAAATCAATTGTATCACTCTTGATGTTATAGTTGGACAGAAAGTAATCTTCATCGACTTTCTCGCGTATATTCATAATGCCACGGTATTTACCGTTGAAGTAAACTATCACTGGCTGATAGGATTGGTAGTCCAGATCCATCGAGCCTTTGACCAGGGCCTGTATAAATGCATCCCTGAGGAGGGTCTGGTCCTGGTCGTTTCCGGAATTTCTTAAAAGCAGGGATTTAAAACTTCTGAGGTTAGGCTTTTCTGTAAAGAATGGATAGTCAAAATCATTGTTGTCGTATTTACTGCGAGCGTATAATGATATTGATTTTTGATCACGCCCCCGGGTACATCCTCCGGACATTTTTACGCCTATGGACTGGGAAATTTGTTTTACGCCTTGTGCATCAAAATATTCGAAATACGCTGCGCGCTCCCAGTCCTGGTACCAGTTGGCCGGACTACCCCCACAATAACCAGTTGTACCATTTGTTCCCATCACATGTATGCCAATTACATCATCGTAGAAGTATTCCGGATTGAAGGAGAGGGAGACCACAGGCAATGAAAATGGGTGTTCATTAATGAAATAAGTATTTGCATAAGTTTTACCCGGAAGAAACTCAGACGGATAGGTTCTCGTTTTTAATATGCCTGTTGAAGAAATTGTAACAGGTTGTGAATAGGATGCAGAATTAGATTTTGGAACAGAACCATCTGTAGTATATTTTATTGCATTGCCAGTAAGGGTAATACTTTGTGCTGATGTGTATCTGCCGGCTGGTATTTCGTATTGGGCATGGAGGCTTTGTTCAACAGACATATTAACATTATTGGCACTGCCGGGGGTTGGAGTGGAACAGTAAAGCCACTCATTTGCAACCAAAGGGTTTCTTCCGAATGAGATATCCGCAAATTGCTGATAGTACTCCACAGAACTTATTATCTCTCCAGTTGTATTGCTTAAATAAAGAACTTCTCCGTCTGCGCTTAACCCAAAGTTGGTGTGCTTTCCGGTATTCATTTTATCACAGAAAACAGTATAATATTGCCCGGCTGCGAGCGTATAGGATGGAAACTGCCACATCATCAGGTTGTTAACATCATCTGAAAGGTAGTAAGAAGAAAGGTTAACAGATGAGCTGCCACTATTATAAATTTCTACCCAGTCCTCAAAATTGTAGAAATCTGTCTCAATAAGAGTTGTGGCATTGGTAGCCATTATTTCATTGATGATAAGCTGTGACCTGATTGGATTGGATGAAAGTAACAGCACCAGCATAATCGCCGCTCGTAAAATCTTCATTCTCTTCGTTTTTATCTAAGGGCTAAATATAGTTATTCTTAGTTGAATGAAGAAGCGTGATACGTATAAAATGATTCAAAAAAAATAGGATCGTTTTGTTATCAAAAGAAAAGACTACCCTTAAGGATAGCCTTTCTCCTGAATTTAATCGGGATTTATTTTCGTATTACCCGGGTAACATATGTAGCATCGTTTGTCGTGACTTTTAGCAAATATATACCCGGCTGCCAGCTACTGCATTCAATCTTTGTTGAAGTATCAATTCTACGGTTTTGGATTACCTTCCCGTCTGTATTAAATATAGAAATATCCAGTAAAAGCCCTGCATCTGTTTCTATAGTGAAGTATTCAGTAGCCGGGTTTGGTATTACCCTAAATGGTATCGTTTTTACATTACCTGCATTATACAGGCATATTTTCTCATGAACAAAAACAGAATCGGTATCTGTTCCACAGGTATTTGTTATAGTAAGTGTATAATAACCTTCTTCTATAGCCACTGTTTCTACAGAGTCGCTGCCGTTGGACCATAAATATGTACTTCCTTTACATTCTCCTCCATCAAATACAACGTAATCATCTTCAATACATAAAATGATTGTATCGTCAGTAAAATGGATATCAGGTACAGGTGTCACATCAATATAAACAGAGTCTTTACCCATTCCACAGGCATTTGAAGCCACCACAGAATACCACCCTTGTTGGTGTGCTTCTATTGTTGGTGTTGTAGCTGCATTCGACCATAGATAATCTACATCGTTTTGCGAACCTGCATCCAGGGTTTCGGTTTCACCGCCACAAAGAAAAACACTGTCCGGTACAATAACGGCAGCAGGAATAGGTGTAGCTTTTGCATAAATGGAATCATTTACATAGAGGCATATCCCGTTTATGTACACGTGATAAGTTCCGGGGGCATCCACGACGATCATTTGTGTGGTACTATCATTTGACCACAAATAACTTGCACCAGGATAGTTGCCTGCATCAAGTTCAGCAAATCCTCCATGACAAAGGGTTACAGTATCCTGAAGTTCTGTAATGCCAGGAATGTCTATTTCAATTGCCCCGATATCAGGTGTCGCGGTATTCCTTTCATGGTGATAAAAGTCTATGGGTACATATTTTGATTTGAGGCCTGCGTTATTAATTTCTTTGGCGCAGGCAACAGCGTAAATGGTATCATAAAACAGGGGATCCGTAAAAACAGAATTGCTATCAAACCCTGTACTGTCAGTCCATTGTGCAAGAGACTTGAAAGTATTGCCGTGATAGAGCCCAATCAACGAGTCAGTACTATAATAGTTGTTGTTGTTTATTGTATCGGTTATCCCGTCAGGGTTTTTCTCGAAAGCTATTGCATATCCCCCTGAAAAGTTTGAAAAGATGTTATTGTATATGGTTAAAAAACCTAACGACCCGGAAGCATTTGTTACATGAAATGCTATAGAAGAAGAAGAAGAAGAATTGGGTCCTATAGACAGTGTATTATTTACAAAATGCTGGTAGCTTCCGTTTTGCATCTCGATACACTTATCAATTGAACTGCCGTTATACCCTTTAATATGGATTATGTTATTTGTTATATAACCTTCCTGGTTGCTTCCTGAATACAAAAGGGCAAGGGCAGTCCCGTTCATCATATTGAAGTGGTTGTTTCTGATAGTGTAACCTCTCGCGTTGCTGTAATGTATTGCTTCAAAAGGGGCCAGGTAGGAAGATTTTGCAAACCTGCAATCCGTAACGCTGGAAAAATAGGTTTTTGCTGCATAAATAAACCCGGATTTGTTTTCAACAAACTGGCAACTGTCTATCACAATGTTTTCCACATCTTTTCCGGTAGCGCCAGTTATCGATATCCCGGCGCCTCCCTGTATAAACTGTGTATTTTTAAACTGAAGGTTGCTGCCTTTTGGATTGTTTGCATTCACCAGGTATGAATATCCCCCGGCCGGGCCTTGCAAAACCATATTTTCTAATGAAATATTGGATGCGGTATCCCGTATATTCACACAAATGCAATAGAATACATCTTTGCTTTCCATAATTATGTCCTGTAAAATGACATTTTTTGCACCGGCCAGGTCAATAATATAATTATCTGAAACATCGGTAGCGTCATATTCTATCCTGGATGGCCTGTCTTTAAAAAAAGAACGGATAAAAATGGAATAGCCGATTTCAGTTCCATTTATTTGAGTAATACTAACCTGTTCTGTGTATAAACTGTCTGCCAGGAGCAAGGTTACATCTCCGCTAATTCCTCTGTTTTTCAGGGCATTAGTTGCCGTTAACAGGGTTAGATAATCGCAGGTGTCGACCCCGACAGTATAAACGCCCTGCATAGGAGTAGGCGGTGCTGTCACAGTTATATTACTTGCAGCATGGATAATGTTTACCTGCAGGTTAAACAGTACAAAAATAATTATTGCCTTTATTATTGAAGGCTTAATAGACAGGTTTATTTGTTTCATATGTGTTAAAATTACGATAAAAGATTAGTGATATAATTTATTATAATTTGCTAAAATATACTATTTTGTTTGATTATACACATCATTTACTCATTTTCTAACGGTCGGAGTGAAATATTTTAAAAAAGAAACCAGCAGGATTTCTGCTGGTTTCTTTTTTAAAGTTTTAATACTCAATTATCATTTCATCAGGTTCATGCGTATGGTCTTGGTGTAAGAACCTGCAATAATCTGCGCAAAATAGATGCCTTCAGGCAATGCTGTATTGGCAGAATTTTTTGCATTCCAGTTAACAGTATGACTTCCTTCCCTTTGTATACCATCAACCAGTGTAGTTACCAACTGGCCGGAAATATTGTAAACCTTCAGGCTGACATGGGCTTGCTGAGCTAAGTTGTAGCTTATTGTAGTTACGTTTTTAAATGGGTTGGGATAGTTTTGACTAAGGTTGTATGCCATCGGAGTACCCTCTTTATCATCAATATTGGTAATACTTACAGCCAACAATCTGGGAGCAACAATAGAGGTGTCATCCTTGGTGGAAAACCGCACTTCGTCATCATTAGTTGTGTCGACCTTAAGTATGATAAAAGTTAACAGGTTGTTTGTATCGTTTTTTATAAAATCGTCCATTGCACTGCTTTTCTTAGTGTAATACCATCCTGTAGTATCTTTTATGACTGCAAACGTGGTCAATTCTTCAACCTTATCAAAATCCAGTTCATAAGTATTCAATTCGGCGAATTCAGCATCATAAATACCAGGGGCTGTGAGATAGTCTATAGTGTCTTCCCCCCATCTATCAAGGCTTTGGTCGGTCAACCCGTATACAGTAAAGGTCAGTGAATCTGCAATCATTTTGCTGGAATGGACAACATTCATAGCTATTTGAGCATCTTCGAAGCTGTTAAACAACGGGCTTTCGCTAATGTCAAATCTCAGATATCCAATCCTTACACGTACTGGATGTGTTCGAAGAATTACATAATTCATGGTACCAAAGTTAAAATCAGGGCCATTTTTATCATCGTTTGACACATAAGTATCTGCTCCCAATCCGAATGAAGTATTCAGGGTATCGTCCTGTGCATAAAGATTTATGCTTTGTATTGCTGTTATAGTAGCCAGTACAAGCATTGTCTTAAAAAGTCGAAGTTTATTCATAATTTTACCTCCCATTAGTTTAATGAAATTAATTGAGGCTAAAAATAGGATTTTCTCTGGTAAAAAGCAATAATCTGCCAATGTAAATATCATTCAATCATTTTCACTGCACCTTTTATTAAATATGAAATAGGTAATATGTTATAATGAGTAATGGATGTAAAATATTAAAAATTAATGAACTATAAAATATTTTGGAAACAATGAATAGTATTTTAATAATTGTTTTGCCAAATGAATATGTTTTACAATATCCAATGCCATATATGTTTTATTTTAATATATTTGAATACAAATATATCAGAAGCATGAGGCATTATTCTACTTTTATAGCATTGGTTTTATTGAGCATACCGACATTTTCTCAAGTTGACATGTACTCCTTTTATGAGCGATATCAAAACGGTCCAAAGGTAAAGGAATCTGCATCCATCGATTATAGAGTTGATAGTGCAGGAAATCTTATTGAAGAGTCAAATTCCCGTTATGAGTATACATACGATGATAAAGGCCGAATGACGGAATGTACCGGATACCTCGTCCCTGAACAAACTATAACCTGGAAATATACCTATAATGATAGCTGGTATCCTGTGGAATATTATCAAAATGGGGACCTTATGGCAAGCTATAGGTATGAGGATAATGATAGTATTATCAGGCAGTTTAAAAGTGATACCTTACTAATTTCTATAAGTTTTTTAAATAACTTAAAGCAAATCGTTGAGACAAAACAGGCTAACTCATTCAGTCCAGAGCCTTATCTTTTTACCTATGCATACGACGAAAAGGGAAGGTTAAGTGTGATGGATGTTTCCCTGGGAGGCAATTCCATTTCAACATACCAGTATTTCTACGATGATAAAGATAATATTATTGAAACCATGCGTTACAGCGCCACAATGAAAAGCAAGGTAGTTTTTAGCTATGAGCCTGACGGCAGGTTAAGAGAGATTTGTAATTATGACGGGGAAGGTAAGCTTTTAAGTAAATCTGTGTTTACGATTTATATTCCTTATAGATAATGAATTAGATATTTTATTTAAAGTATACAATTAAAAAAATAGTACAAATTTATACCCCGAATTGTCTTTACAGGATTTTATTACGCACCTTTGGCGCTATATTTTTTGTTTATTCAATAATCCCTGAGCCTTGCTCAGGGCTAATGATTTCGCACCTTCGGTGCTTAAATCTTTGCTAAAATTTGTTAATGTAAGCGAAGAATCTTCCATTTATAGAAAAAGAAATTAAAAGTAAATACCACAATAACCCCATATTCCATGAGATTGAGTTGATCAGAGTTTTATTATGAGTAAAATTATTATCTTCTAAACATAACAATATTGCCACAGCATCCTTTTGTCAAGCACCGAAGGTGCGGAATCAATAGCCTTGCCTGAAGGGCAAGGCAAATTTGTGATAATGTTTTTTAGCACCAAAGGTGCGAAATCTTAATCCCAAACATACCTTTCATCATATTCAATATTATATTCTTCCAAAAATGACAGGTATTCTTCCTTAAAGGTTCTGGTTTTATGATGTTCGACCTGATTTAAAATGTATTCTCTCACTATGTTAATATCCGATTCGTTCACTGAAAATCCACCATATCCACGTTGCCAATAGAAATTTTGATATAATGTTCCTTTTGTTTTTATCCATTTGGAGGAATGTGATTTAACTTCTTCAATTAATTTCATAAGAGCAATTTTTCTTGATAGCAAGCATAGTATATGAATATGGTCGGAATGGCCTCCTATAATTATCGGGTTACATTCCAGGTTCTTACATATTCCGCCAATATATTTGAATAATTCCTCATCTATTTTGCTATCAATGAATGGATACCTGTCCTTTGTACTGAATGTTATATGAAGATAGTTTTTAACAAGTGATTGTGGCATAATATACTTTTTTTTATTGCACCTTTGGCGCTATATTTTTTTATTCAATAATCCCTGAGTATTGCTCAGGGCTGGTGATTTCGCAATTTCGGCACATCAATAGCACGATAGAATATAATAAGAAAATTGACCATCTTTATCGAATCGCAAAATACGGAAAATCAATACCCAGTAAGAAGCGCATAAGGATAAAATATCGTTTAACCAGGCTGGTTATCAGGAAATTATTTCGCACATATTCAACGGCATGATAACCTAATCGTTCCCGTTCATCCTGGTTTAAAAGCAAAAACTTTGTATACGTGGCTATTCTGTCTATCTGGAATGGTTCTACCAGGAATCCTGTTTTATCATTTATTACCTGGAGCGTAATGCCCCCAACACGACTTCCAATAACAGGAGTGCCTTGCCATAAGGCTTCAGATACTACCAATCCAAAACCTTCTTTTGTAGATACATGAATAAAAACTTTGGCAACTTTCATTAATGCACCAATGTTTTCGTCATTATTGGGTATGTTTAAAAGTGGATAAATATCCGGATCGTCCTCTGTTAAGAATTGGATATCTTCATAAACCTCCATACCTTCCGGATCATCGGCGGCAGAGTTACCGACAATGATTAATATGGGACTAAGTTTTTGAATTTCAGAATCTTGTTTTAATTTTTGAAAAGCCCGGATGATCGTTTCCTGGTTTTTATGCACATCATAACGTGAAACAGCCAATACAATGGGCCTTTCGCCATCAATATTATGTTCATTAAAAAGGGGAGCAAGACTCTCATAGGCTTCCTTTTCAGTACGCTGCTGGTTCTTTTTTGATAAAGGATCAATGGCTGGAGGTATCTGATATACAGGTTTTTTAATACCTTCTTTTACAAAGTTCTTATGCGAAAATATTATTCCATCATAATTGTTTATATACGGTAGCAGAAAGTTCCATATCATTTCATTGGCTTCAGATGTATCAATGTGGCACCGCCAGATCATTTTTCCTTCATAATTACCATGCACAACAGAAGCACAGGGCTGAGGATCATGCACAACGTTCATGTCAGCAACAATACGTGTGTTTTCAAAGTTCTTTTTATTTGTATTTATATATAGATCCAGAAGGTCTTCAAGAGTAAACTCCTGATCAAGTCCCTGTATTATATTATGAAATCGTTTTGTGATAGAATAAAATGATGATGTAGCTTCGATACAATACCACAAGCAGTTTATCCCCAATCCTGTTGCAATAGGAATAACACTTTTGAGCATTTCTGCCACACCTCCTCCTTCAAAGGTTGAATTTACGTTGGTCCATGTTTTGTTTTCAAGTAAACCGGCCAGTTGTTTGATCTCTTCCATCTCCTTTTTGCCTATGATATCGGAGTATATTTCTATATCAACCGGGTCAAGCGGTGGGTACTTCTCTGCATACTGAGGACTTAAATTATTATACATTCGTAATAATTATTAAACTTCTTTTAAAGTTAGTCAAAAATTCACATAAATCTTTACGATTCACAAAAACAAACTGGATAATGCAATATATTCAATGGTATGGTACGTGTAAAAATTCAAACAGTTTCATTTCTAATATCAGGTTTATTTTTTGAAACAGCAAAACATGTATTACTTCTTTACCTTTTATAGAAATATTGTTATTTTTGAAAATATCCGTTTGACAGTTAATATTAAAACCAACGTTATGAAGAATAATGCAATATTACTTCCAGTTTTAGTCCTGTTAATCAATTTATTAATTACGAATAAAGTTTATAATCAGGACAACAAAGAAAATGTAGTTACCACAAGTATATCAAACCTTGCATTACTGGCACCAACTATCTATTATGAAAGAGTATTGGGTGACCATATGAGTGCTAAAATGGGAGCATTCTATAATAGATTAACTGTGATAGAAATAACTAGGTCTGGTTATGGTGTTGTACCGGAATTTAGATATTATATGGGTGAAAAAGGAGCTCCCAGGGGATTATATGTAGCACCTTTTTATAAATATCAATTCTGTGAATATAGTTCACCAAATGTTGATCCTGACACTCACAAATCATATATTGCCAGATTGAATATGAATGGGTATGGTGGGGGAATTGTGGTAGGGGCTCAATTTGGTAATTCCTTTGTTTTTGACATGTTTTTGGGTCCCTCGTATACAAATTGGAAAACAATATCTTCGGAGAGACCAACCGATGATGACGCTATTAGTGATAAATCCTTTCTGAAGGAAGGTCCTTTATTTGGAGTTCGTTTTGGTTTATCTATGGGTTTTGGATTTTAGACAATAGATTATATACTTGTGAAGGAGGTAAATTAACCGTTATTCTTTAATAAATATCCAGATTGCAAGCATAAGCAGTGATATAAATGCTCCACCAAGAAAAGTAGCTGGTAAACCTCCAAATGTAAATAATAAACCGGTGTATAAAGGCCCGATTGTTTGACCCAGACGCAAAACCATGCTATTTATTGACATGAAGGCAGCCCTTTCTTTCATAGGGGCATAGCCAACCAATATATTTTGAATGCCTGGTATAACCATGCCATGACCCAATCCAAATGAAATAATAGGGATAGCAAGAAGGGCATAAGTGCTTACAAATGAAAGAAAGACCATACCCATTGTATAAAATATAAAGCTGAGTATTAATTGTCCACGTATATGGATCAATTTGTGAATTCTTTTTGATTGTGAAGCAACTATAGCTGTGCAAATTGAGAATGCTGACATAACAATACCAATTTCTCTTGTATCAGATCCGAATCTATCCTGTAATAAAAGGGGAAAATAGGATAAATATGATCCGTATAATACAACAAAAATGAGTACATTGATAGTGAAAAGGGCCCACACTTTTCTTTGGTTAATAGTTTTCCATGTATTATTGAGATAATCTTTAAGATTTTGCTTTGAATCTGGTTCAACATTTTTAAGAGATGTTACTACCCATATTGCGCATGGTATAGCTAGTAGTGGCAATAAAAAAGGATAATTCCAATTGGAGTGGGCCAGAATACCTCCAATAAAGGGATACGATGCTGTTCCAATACTTAAGATACTGGCATTTAATCCCATAGCTTCCGTGCGTTGCAAACCCTGATATAAATCTCCTATAAGGGTTACATTAATTGATCCTAAAGTTGCAGCTCCTATTCCCTGAAAAAATCTGCAAATTAACAATACATGAAAGTTGGGGGCAATTATGCAAGCTGCTCCACCAATGGAAAACAATAATAAGGAAGGGATTAAAATAGTTTTTCTGCCAAGACGGTCTGCAAGAATGCCCATTATAGGAGTCAGAATTACCCCTGGTATTGTAAATACAGTAATTAAAAGTCCAATCTGAGGTTTCTCAATTCCAAAATGCTTTATTATTGCAGGAAAGGCAGGTGTAATGCTTGCAACACCCATGACTGCTATAAGTGTCACCGAAAAGATAATATGCAGGTTACGGTCTTTTATTACAGGGTTTCCCATCTCCATATTTATCCACGATTAAACCTTAAAGATAGCATTTTATGTATATAATATGGATTTTACAACTTTTTTTAACTTATTAATAGTTAGGTTAATTGGTATGATTTTTGTACATTTATTTAGTGCTAACCAATCAATTACACACCTATGAAGAAGTCAATCATTATTTCTGCATTGTTAATTCTAAGTACACTTCTTTTATCAATCAAAGAGAATGATGCTGAGTATTTTTCAACGTATTTATCTTTACCAACAGATGATACTTTGAATGCCGAAGTAAGTAAAATTTCAGCATATAAGAACCTGGCAATATTTTTCTTTACAGGAAAACAAACGCTTGATAATGTTGAATTCGTGACGCTGTCCGAAGCTTTGAAGAAAGAATATGTTACCCTGTTTGAGACAGGAAGTGTAAATCAGTTAGCCATAACCAATAATTCCGATCATTTTATTTTTATTCATGCCGGTGATATTGTAAAAGGAGGAAGGCAGGACCGTACGATTGGTGCTGATATTATTGTTGCACCTAAAATCAAAGATTTACCTTTAGCGAGCTTTTGTGTTGAGGCAAGCCGCTGGACACAAAGAGGCGATGAAAGGGCAGACCAGTTTTCGGTGAATGAAAATATGCTTCCTTCCAGGAATTTGAAGATGGCAGCTAAACAAGACCAGAACCAGTCTGCTGTTTGGAGTTCGGTGTCGGCCCAGCAGGATAAGTTAAATGAGAATGTTAGTAAAATGAAGGGCGAAGATATTGATGTGAGAAGCTCTGTTTCAGCAACCAGTCTGCAGTTAACGCTTGAAAATAAAGACTTGGATAGTCTCTGCAACGTATACCGAATTCAGTTGGAATCATTGCCTGAAAATAAACCGGTAATTGGTTTTGCTTATGCCATAAATGGGGAGCTATATGGAGGGGACATATATAATAATTCGCAACTATTTCTTAATATGTGGCCCAAGCTGCTTCATTCTGTTATTGTAGAAGCCATTGCAGATTTTGAAAGCGATACGATAGAATATGCCTTAAAAGAAAATGTATGCTCAGAACTTAATAAGGTGTACAAAGGAGATACCAGCACACGAAATATCAATGATGCTACCCGTATTTTTTCTTTTGACACAAAAATAATGGTGGCACATCATACGTTTGACCTGGCTCATGGAGACTGGATTCATAAAAGCTATATTGTTAAGGATACTACCCAGGTTGTTCCAAGGTATGAAATTGACTTTAACCGTAATAATATAAATGATAATAACAACTTTCAACAAAACAATTTGGAACAGATCTATGATGCGCCAAATGACCCTGTGAATATTCAGGATGTGCAACAAATCCAGCAAAACCAGCAAATACAAAGACAGGAATAATACGATTGCAATTTCAGGTTGTAAAGGAAACAGTATTAAAACTGGATTAAAATGTAGTTACCAGGCAACGAATTTCATTTTCATTACATCTTATAAATAATTAAGTAAATTTGCTTTATACAATCCATTTAATCATGAAATCTTTATTGCTATTCATTGCATGTACCTGTTTTTTCTTTTGCTCATGTAAAAAGATAAAGGAATACACACGTGAGCCTGATCTTAATTCACTTCGATACGGATTAAAGTCCTCTGCTGCCATTGGATATTGTGCTTCAGTTGCTATGGCTGCTTTCAATGATCAACCTTTGCCCTCAAATATGTATTTTCAGGCCGGCAGGGATGATGAATACTCAAAAAGCGGACTGGTTTTCATAAATGTTGATGACGCACATCCTATACCTTTTAATCACGAAGTAGGCCAGATAATTATTGGTGGACTTTGGGATACGGATAATTCGGGAGTTATCTCTATTGTACTATTGGACATGGATTTGCTAAAACCCGATTTTTCGTTTTATGGTATTTACACTATACCCGTGATATTCGATGAAGAGAAGAATACTCTTCTGACTGTCTTTGCCCGCCAGGATATTATTATTGGTGAAGGTTCCGACACTATTTTGTCTTTTAGTATGTCCAATCCGCAGATACAACTCGAAAAAGAAAGAGCTGAAGAAAGTCAGCCCACGGATGTTTTTGCAGCCGTAAAACAAAATGTCTGGTTTGTTAATATTGACCAGAACAATACAATGGCTGATTTTTATGATGATACATACTGGATGAATGGAGGAGGGCAGATTGTTGAGGCTTCATCTTCTTCTGCCGGTATAATTTACCATGCTATGATTGAAGCGAAATATAATCATTCCATATGTGATGACAATCCATACAAGGGAGTGTCATTTATTCAAAACCTTCGTGTAGGCGATTTGGTAGATATTGGAACTATCCTTATGAATTTTCATGACCAGTGCAACGGAAATGTAGAAGTAGAAGCTGCTACAGGAAGATATTTTAAAAGTAGTGGCAAGGAACTGGACCTTGGTTTGTAAAAAGTCGATTAGCTCTTAGCTATTGGCTATTGGTTGTTGGGTGCAGGAGGATAGGGTGTGAGTTACTGTTATTCAAGATAAGTATATCCATATAATCCTGAACGGTAATTTGAGAGAAATTCTTTCCCTTCATGTGCCGTTATGTTTCCGGCTTTCACAGATGCTGTAACCCATGTTTCAACTGTTCTTACAAGCCTTTTAGCACTATATTGAACATAATCCAGTACCTCTGCAACCGTTTCGCCATCAATAATCTTATCAATATAATACCCTTTTTCATCTACAGAAACATGTACGGCATTTGTATCACCAAAAAGGTTGTGCAGGTCGCCTAGAATTTCCTGATAGGCACCTACAAGAAAAACGCCAATATAGTATGAATCTTTGGAGCTCAATGAGTGTACAGGCAGGTAATGTGATATATTTCGGGTGGCAATAAAATTGTCTATCTTACCATCCGAATCGCAGGTTATATCCTGTAGTGTAGCTAATCTGTCCGGTTTTTCATCCAGTCGCTGAATGGGCATAATGGGAAATATCTGGTCAATGGCCCATGAGTCTGGTAAAGACTGGAAAAGAGAAAAGTTGCAAAAGTATTTATCTGCGAGCAGTTTGGTAAGGTACCTTAGCTCTTCAGGTATATGTTTGGATGTGTTGGTCATAGAGTGTATTTCTTTTGCGATAGACCAAAATAGACGCTCAACCTGCGCGCGGGTTTTAAGGTCAAGAAATCCCAGGCTGAAGCGGTCTAATGCTTCTTCTCTGATTTGTTGAGCATCGTGCCAGGCTTCCAGCATTTTTGGCTGATTAAGGTTATCCCATATTTCATATAGTTCCTGGACTAATTCGTGGTCATCGGCTTTTAGTTCTTCATCATCAGCCCATTCTGGTAAACTGTTTGATTCCATGACTTCGAAGATAAGCACAGAATGATGCGCAGTTAATGATCTTCCAGATTCGGTAATAATATTAGGATGCGGTATATTGTTTTTTTCACATATATCCACAAAATTGGACACGGAGTCGTTAACATACTCCTGTATGCTGTAATTTACACTACTTTCGCTATAGGCTGAGCGAGTTCCGTCATAATCTACACCTAATCCTCCTCCAATATCAACAAATTCAACGTTAAATCCATTTAAAGAAAGCTGGGCATAAAATTGCGATGCTTCACGCAAGGCTATTTTTATACGACGAATTTTTGTAATCTGACTTCCAATATGAAAATGAACCAGTTTAAGGCAACCTTTCATATTATTCTTCTCAAGAAAGTCAATGGCATCAAGTAATTCACTGGATGTAAGACCAAATTTACTGCCATCACCACCTGATTCAGCCCATTTACCACTTCCTGAACTTGCCAGTTTAATACGGATGCCTATATTAGGTTTTACTTTTAAACGCTTTGAAATTTTAGCAATAAGTTTTAACTCATTTAGTTTTTCAACCACCAGAAAAATTCGTTTGCCCATCTTTTGAGCAAGTAATGCCAATTCTATGTAATCCTCGTCTTTATATCCGTTGCAGATAATTAATGAATTTGGATCAGTATTAATAGCAATAACTGCATGTAATTCTGGTTTCGAACCTGCTTCAAGCCCGATATTGAATCGTTTACCGTGACTAATAATCTCCTCAACAATTGGGCGCATCTGGTTAACCTTTATGGGGTATACGATAAAATTCTTTCCTTTATATTCGTATTCCTCACTGGCAATTGTAAAACATTTAGCCATTTTCTCAATCCGGCTGTCCAGAATATCAGGGAATCTGAGCAATACAGGCGTATTGACATCGCGCAATTGAAGCTCGTCTACAAGTTCCTTTAAATCAACATTTACTTCTTTTCTTTTAGGTGAAACGACAACATTCCCCTTGTCGTTAATCGAAAAATAACCAATACCCCAACCATCGATGTTATAGAGTTCAGCTGAATCTTCAATGCGCCATTTTCTCATTTCTCTAATGTATTAATAACTATACAAGTTATGGTAATAAATTGATATTTAAAAGAGATTGGTATATGTTCCAAGTCTCATTAATTTAAAAAAGCGCACTAAAGTAAGTATTTATATAAAAAAACGTATCAATTTTACCTTATTAATTTATGTAGAAACAGATGGTTCATTGAAAAGCCTTATGAGGAGGAATTTATTTGGAATTATTATTTTTCAGTAGTGACCGGAAAAAATGATGATAAAGTGGCAAAAAGCCTTAATATATGCGATAAATATAGCCCCCGGATTTATCCGGGGGTAATAATTGTCCCGATGATAAAA
>JAFGOZ010000499.1 GCA_016926235.1 Bacteroidales bacterium
AATAATGTCACCCCTTCGGGGTTTGGGATGCGATGATGGTGCAATGCTGCTATAATAATGTCACCCCTTCGGGGTTTGGGATTTGATAATGGTACAATGTTGCTATAATAATGTCACCCCTTCTGGGTTTGGGCAGATCTTGCAATCTGCAGCAATGTTGAAATCAAGCGTTATTAGCTTTCATTTTATACAAAGAATTACCCAAAATCTGTATTGATCTCCTTCGCCGGTAAATATATATTTACTATATTTCATTATTCAGCAGTACCGAAGTAGAAAATGCTGCTTTGGCATTGCTGAATTAACAACCGGCGGGATCAGTGGCAAATCTCGAACAGCATCTTTGGAGAAAAATTCAGTCAGGTGATCTGCGATCATTTGAACTCTTGTTTAATGACTATTCCAGGGGATTATATTGCTATGCGTTTGATCTTTTGCATAACAAGGAGGATGCAGAGGAAAATGTCATGGATTTGTTCCATGCACTTTGGGAAAATCGCAAAACGATCAATATCCGGACTTCGTTAAAAGCCTATTTATTCCGAAGTCTTCATAACCAGTGCATAAATTCTATCCGGCACAGGGAAATTGTGGCAAGAAAGAAATCAGTCTACATAGAGGATACATTGAAAGATGAAGAGATGCGTATTCCCTTTAGCGAAACATTTTTGCTCGATCGGCTGATTGGGGCAGAACTGGAAAAGTCGCTTGAAGAAGCCCTTGCCGCTTTGCCCGGTCAGTGCAGGGAAGTTTTTCAACTGAGCCGATTTCAAAACCTGAAAATAAGAGAGATAGCCGAAAAACTCACTATCTCTGAAAGTACCGTTAAAACGCAGTTATTCAGGGCGATAGAAAAACTACGTGACTTACTTAAACCATACCTCGATTAACTTTACGGGTTTTTTTGTAGACAATTTCAATAAAAAAATTGTCTTATAATCAAGAGATAACTATGAGCACATTTTTACACGACATGGACCCGTACCGGGAGTTGATTATTCGTTACCTGGCAAATGATTTGCCAGAGGAAGAATATGGTAAGTTAAGGGAATGGATTAATCAGGACAATGAAAACAGGAAGTTATTCAGTGAAATGTTAACCGCATGGCAGTTGTCGGCTTCTATGGAAAGCACGCCTGATGAAAATCTCCCCCTGAGTTTTGAAAAACTCAAGTCGAGATTGGCTTATGGAAATAATGAATCCCAAAATAATGCTGATAATTTCAGGCGCTTTTATTTTCGAAGAGCCGTCAGTGTAGCAGCCGCTATATTGATAGCCTTTGTTTTAGGTGGACTGGCAACCTGGTATTTCTTTTCTGCAAAGAAGTTGCCTGATATGAATGCGCAAACCTATAATGTTACCACACCATATGGCACCCGTTCAGAGCTTTCGCTTGCCGATGGAACCAGGGTATGGCTGAATGCAGGAAGTTCACTGGCTTATAGCGAAAACTTCAATGTTACAACACGTGAAGTAAAGCTTATTGGTGAAGCTTATTTTCAGGTTGCAAAAAACAAGGAAATCCCTTTTGTGGTTAAGTCGGATGGCCTTCAGATAAAGGCGTTGGGCACTGCATTTAACGTAAAGGCATATCCCGGCGACGAAGAATTATCTACTACGCTTATAGAGGGTAAAATTGTTGTTGAGGGCAAGTCGCTCGATGAAGGACGGTTTTCTTATACCCTTAATCCGGGACAGAATATTAAGGTAATCAGATCAGTTAAGGAAGAGAAGGCCAATCAGGCAAACATACAAGACAGGAAGCATGCTGCAGATGAGATGAAGCCGATACGGCATAACATCAAAACCATTTCCCTTGAAAGCGATGTAAATACGCTTCTTTATACCTCCTGGAAAGACAAAAGATGGGTCATTCAGCAGGAATCGTTCAGTAACCTGGTGACCATGCTTGAGCGAAGGTATAATGTAAACATCCGGTTCAATCAGGCAGAAATGGAAGGCATCAGCTTCAGCGGCATTATCGAAAACGAAACGCTGGAGCAGGTAATTCACATTATACAGTTAACGGCTCCGGTTAATTATGAATTCGGCAAAGGTGAGGTCAATATCACCCTCGATAAAAACAGGCTCGGCAAATTCCATATGCTTCCCGATGCACGGTAAGCCCAAAATAACCTTATTGTATAACCAAAAGTAAAAGACATGAAAACTATGACCTGAAAAAACGAACCGGCACTTCCTGGAACGAAGCGCCGGTTGTACATGGCTAAAATGCTTTACAGTCCTTGGCGGGAAAGTAAAAACTATTGTTTAACCAATCAACTACGAAATTATGAAAAAAACCCATTACATTCCCTTGTCTTCATCGGGAATGGTCAAAAAAATTCTACGCATTATGAAAATCACCACCTTTTTGATTTTTATATTTGGTCTAAATGTATCTGCATCTTTATACTCTCAAACCAAGCGGTTTACTTTCGATTCATCAAACCGAACCATTAAGGAGGTATTGGGTGTCATTGAAGCGCAAAGCGACTTTCGTTTCTTTTATAACGATAAGTTTCTTGATCTGAACAGGGTTGTCAATCTGTCGGTTGACGACATGCCTATTGAGGTTGTGCTCGACCATCTTGTCGCAGAAGCCGATATTGCATATAAATTACTCGACAATAATTTAATTGTATTTACACCCAGAGAAAACCTGCAGCAAGGTAAAGTAACCGGAAGGGTTACAGATGCAGCGACAGGGGTACCTTTGCCAGGTGTATATGTGCGTATTGACGGTAGCAATACAGGGGGTATTACTGATGCAGAAGGCAACTATTCAGTTGATGTACCTTCTTCAGATGCAGCGCTTGTATTTTCGTATATAGGTTACAATACCGAAACGATTATAGTTGATGGCAGAACTGTGATTGATGTAAATATGATTCCTGAAATATCTGAACTTGAAGAAATTGTCGTCATTGGCTATGGTACGAGACAAAAGAAAGATTTAACAGGAGCTGTAACCCAGATCAGCTCAAAAGAATTAGCTTCGGAGGTTAAAATGACACCCCAGCAATCTTTGCAAGGCAAAATGGCAGGGGTTTTTATTTCAAACACCGGTAGTGACCCTACAGCGCGTGCAGATATTATGATCAGAGGTGTAACTACCATGTACAGTACAACACCTCTGTATGTTATTGATGGTATTCCGGCAGTTCAGCCAAATATAACTAATGAAGACTTTATGGGTCAGGTTGATCCGTTGTCACTTATTAATCCAAACGACATTGAGTCGGTTTCTGTTCTGAAAGATGCTTCGGCAGCTGCTATATATGGCGTAAGGGCTTCCAACGGTGTTGTTCTGATCACTACCAAAAGAGGTAATAAGGACAGAATGCAGGTTTCTGTAAACGGTAGATTCGGTGTTCAAAACATTTATAAACGGTATGATGTCTTGGGTGTGCAGGATTATGTTGATATTATGAACGAGGGCTGGGCAAACAATCCCTTAGCTGCCCCTGATCCCAGGATTACTGCGTTTTATGATACGTCTGATCCTGAATATCTTGGAAGCCTGCCAAGGGTTGACTGGACTAAGGAAGCTGTAGCTAAAAACGCCCTCATTCAGGATTATGATGTAAGTGTATCAGGGGGAAATGAAAAGGTTAATTATTCAATGGGAGTTGGTTATGCCAACCAGGAAAACGCAATTTATAAATCTTCTTATGATCGGTACTCATTTTACGTAAATTCTGATCATAAAATAAATAAATGGATCAAGGCAGGCGAAACACTAAGGTTAGGTTTGAATAAATGGAGCGTTCCGAATTATACGGCGGGGGCCACGTCAGCAGCCAGCTATACTGGTGCGACCTTTACTCCTCCATGGCAACCTTTATTTGATGAAGATGGTGTGTATGGATTTGCCAACCCGGTAAAATTTTATAGTGATGGAACCAAGTTAACCAGTGGATATGGTCCGGGAACCTCAAACAATTTCCTTGGATTGGCTAGCACATCAATTCAACAAAGAAGTATGATACGGACATTGGGATCAGTGTACGTTGAGTTGAGTCCTCTGCCAGGTTTGAGGGTCAAAGGGACTTTCAGTTTTGACCGTTATACAAACGATCGTGAAAAATACCAGGAAGAAGAATCCGGATACTTTTCTACAAATTTTGGATCTTTAACTGGACTTGGAAATACTTATGAAGATAGAAGAGCAGTAGAACAAAACTTAGTGACGGAGTTTCTGGTTGGATATTCCAAAAGTATGGCAAATCATAACATTGATTTTATTTTTAACATTACTCAAGAGAAAAGCAAAGGTAATGTCTTAAGCTTAACTCTCGATAATAACTCTGACATCACATCCTGGCAGACCAGAAAGCTTGCCAATGGCGCTCCATCCGCTGGTTTAAGCGATCGGGTTGAAAAAGGATTGCTAGGTTACATGGGAAGATTGAGTTATAATTATAATAGCAAATATTATCTGGATGCCACATTAAGGAGAGACGGATCTTCAAATTTTTCTCCCGGATATAAATGGGGAACCTTTCCTTCATTTGCTGCAGCATGGCGTGTAAGTGCCGAAAGTTTCATGAAAAATATTACCTGGTTGAACGATCTAAAAATTCGGGCCGGATGGGGCCAGATTGGTAATCAGAATACCGGGGCCTTTTCGTGGTTGTCATTGGTTAATTTGAATCCCAGGTATACTTTTGGTACTACCATTAATGGTCTTGGAAATCTGGTTAACGGATCTTTTCTGGGTGATTTCACTGTCACAGATTTGTCATGGGAAGTCGTCACTACATCAAACATAGGTTTTGATGCAGTGGTGCTTAAGAACAAACTGACCTTTACGGCAGAATACTATTATAAATTTACTGACGGTATCATCCAGATAGTGGATATTCCTTATGTAACGGGTACTACTAACAGTCCGAGCATTAATTTAGCACAACTTTCCAATAAAGGATTTGAATTCCAGGGAACGTATACTGACAAGATCGGCAAATTAGGTTACAACCTTTCATTTAACCTTACCACTGTAAAAAATAATGTTAAAAAAATCTATAAAAGCAAGCCACAGGAGGTTAATGGTGACTCAAATTACAGAATTGAAGAAGGATATGAATTTGGGTATATCTATGGTTATAAAACCGATGGAATATTTCAAACCGATCAGGAAGTGGCTGACTGGAAGGCACAGGTGGATGACCCGGATGGAAGTCAGCTTGCACCCGGTGATATTCGCTTTAAAGATCTATATGGGCCCTATACAGGCGATGCCGAAAATGTTTGGAAATCAGGTGAGCCGGATGGAGTCCTGAACGCATACGATAAGACTTATCTGGGTAAAACCATACCTGGTTTTTACTATGGTTTTAACATGGGTTTGAGTTATAGTAACTGGGATATCAGCGTTAATTTCCGTGGGGTTGGTGATGTACAGAAAATTAATACAGTAAGGATGCAGGGTGAGAACCTGTCTAATAGCAGCGGGAACCAACTGGCAACTGTTAAAAACAGATGGACAACTTCAAACCACTCCAATTCTATGCCTCGGGCTTTAGCTGATGATCCTGTGGGTAATAATCGTATGTCAGACCGTTGGGTTGAGGATGCCGGATTTTTGAGGCTGCAATCAGCACAGTTGGGATATACTTTTCCCAATAGTCTTCTTTCAAAATTTAACGGTAAAAACCTAAGGGTTTATGTTTCCGGATCCAACCTTTTCGTGATTACGCCATATAGCGGTCTGGACCCTGAAGATGATACCACACCGGTAACATTCATTGGAGGTATTAACCTGACTTTTTAATCATTAAAACCATTGAAATGAAAAAAATATATCTTAAATATGTAGTAACTGCTCTTGTAATGTTATTTGCAGTTTCATGCAGTGAAGATGCCATAGATCTTCAGCCTGTGACAGATTCGGAGGCCAATTATTTTCAGGATGAAGACCAGATGACGAAGGCCATTATTGGTGCGTATGCTAAAATTGCATTTTTTTACCAGCTATGGGGTACGGGGGAAAACATATCGGCTATGTGGCTTTTGCCAGATGATGACCTTACCACTCCGGATAATAACCCTTATGAAATATTTGTCAACCTTACTTCGGAGAATACCCGTGCTGAAAATGCCTATAAATTTTTATACCAGTTAATTGGCCGGACTATTATCATATTAGATAAAATTGAAGAAAATGGAAGTTTTGCATTTGAAAAACAACCTGAGCTAAAGAATTATATCAGAGGTGAAGCTTTGTTTCTTCGCGCTTTTGGATATTTCAGGCTTTATACCTTTTTTGGATCTGCAGCTCCTTTGGTTACCGCCAGGTTGGACACTTATGAGGATGCATTTCCTCCAAGTTCTAACGGAACCCAGTTACTGGATCAGGCTATTACCGATTTACAGGAGGCTGCTGATTTGCTGCCGCCGGATTGGGATGCAGATTACAAAGGCAGGGCAACTCAAAATTCAGCCAACGGTCTGTTGGGAAAAATACTTGTATATCGTGGTAGCATGCTGAATCAGGTAAGCGATTTCACCGCAGCAATTACGGCTTTTAATAATATATCAGGAGTGCAACTTGCTCCTAACTATAATGATAATTTCGATTATACAAAGGAAAACAATGTGGAAGGCTTGTTTGAA
Source organism: Bacteroidales bacterium (assembly GCA_016926235.1). Next base: position 6,620 of record JAFGOZ010000499.1, read on the forward strand.
TTTCAGGCTACTCAAAATTCAGAAGCCAATCTTCCTTTTGGAAGCTATGGCTTTCATACAGATACTTATTCCACAGTCGGTGATATGTCATTCTGGACCGGATGGGCTGACAATGCCACATTTGGGACCGATTACTACAGAGCAACTGCTTCGCTAATGAGTGCTTTTGAGGCAGGCGACCCTAGAATCCAATATACTTTTGATCCTGCAGCTTCAACAAACAATGTGTTAAAATATGTCAGGAACGGTCAGAGGGTTGATAACTATTCTTACGCAAATTATTTTGGATGTAATGTAAATAATGTGCGCATTTTGAGATATGCCGATGTTATGTTATTGAAGGCCGAAGCCATTGTCCGTTCAGGTGGTGATTTTAGTGAGGCAATAGGACTAATTAATCAGATCCGATATCGCGCCCGGATGTCTAATCCCGATGGAATTGAAGTTATGATTCCAGCAGACAGAGATGTAAATGAAACAAATATTACAACGGTTTTGGATTGGATATTCCAGGAAAGACGTGTAGAACTTGCGTTTGAAGAAGGGAATCGCTGGGAAGATCTTAAAAGAAGGTTCATTCTTGGAGAAATTGATTTGGAAACACTTGATTTTGATTCTATGAGAGAAGATTTTGATTTTGAACTAACTAATAAAGTTTTTCCATTGCCAATCAGCCAAATTGTAGATAATACTAACCTGGTTCAGAACACCGGTTATTAATCATTTTTTCTAAAGGTCATTCATTGTGAAATAAATACAAACATTTTGTATATGAATGACCTTTATTCTTTTCTATTTATTAAAATAAACAGAATATTCATCATGATACTTAACAAATTATTGATTGGATGTTTAGTAGTATTTACATCAGCATCATTGTCATTTCTGTTACAAGATGATCAGGTAGTTGATAAAGCTGGTAATGTTAAGAAATCCAACTTCAGAAATAGCCTTTCAATTAGTCCTCATATTGGTGATATGTTTTCCAATGATTATACATATCAGGATGGAGATATTAAAGCGAGTAACATGGAAGAATTGCAAAAGTTATATATTGCAGCCGGGAGTACTGAGGTTTGGGCGCGAATTGCAACAAAAAACTCAAATGGAGGAGGTCATCAATCCTTGGGTGAATCAGACGGTATAGCTAAAGCCAGACTGGCAAAAAAGCTAAATCTGCCTTTTAATCCTGAACTCGGTCTTTGGGCTACTTATGGGGATGTGTCAGCAGGACAACCTTCACCAGATTTTTCCGATTTTCCAGAAATAAAAGTGCCGGCTGAATGGACTTCTTTAAGTTTGGATCAAATGCTTCCAATATTATATCAATACGGTGCGATTATGGCAAAAAAGATCCTTTCAACGGGTGTTAAAGTAAATATCTGGGATTTAGGTAATGAGGTTGAATACGGAATTGCCGGCGTTGCTGTAAATCCTGGCAATGCGTCCTGGTACAAAGCTCCTGATGTTGTGGATCTGGAAATTGGTAAGTACAATATAAACCAGTTCTATTTATGGCCTTCCAGCAAGCTTATTCCCTGGTTACAACAGCACGTATGGATTTATGAGGCTCAAATATTGAAGGCAGTATCTGACGGAATAAAATCAGTCGATTCTGAGGCTAAATTTAGCACTCACATTAGCAGTATAGCTGCCGTGATAAATCGGGATATTCCATTAGCCTTTTTTAAAGCTATGAACGCCGGAGGATATTATCCTGATGAATTGGGACTGTCATATTATCCTACAATATATGAGAATAAGCGCAACAGGCTGGAGGATTTTAAAACTCTTGCCAGGCAATTAAGGGATTCTCTGAATCGACCTGTTTTTGTTGCTGAGTTTGGGTATCCGGCTTCACAAATGAGCGGTCATTTTGATTGGAATGCTGCAGTGGAAGGTTATCCCCTGACTCCTGATGGCCAGGCTAAATTTACACATGATCTCGTTTGCTGGGGAATCAATACAGGAGCATTATCCGGTATTCGTAATTACGGACCTGATTTCTTAAGCCCTGTTTGGGGTCCCATGTGTTTGTTTGAGCAAAAGGCTAAAACAGGTATTGCACGTCCTGCGTTGAAATCAATTCAGTCTGCAGTTGAAACCTGCAGCAAATAGTTTATCACCTGCTTGGTATTTAGTATGACCTGATTGCTATTGTATTTAATAGTCAACTTTATATTATGCTAAAACACGTTCTTATATTTTTTCTGATAAGTTTAACCTGTTTCTTCACGCAAGGCCAAGTAAAGATTGACAGATTGCTGTGTGAAAACCGGATAAACCCGGTTGGTATCGATAAAATCCAACCCCGTTTAGGCTGGATAATGACCTCCGATGTCCGTAACCTTAAGCAGACCGCCTATGAGATTCAGGTAGCCGATGATATTGCTTTCAGAAATCTGGTGTGGGGTACGGGTAAAACCTTATCGGGCCAGTCTGTTTATGTTCCCTATAGCGGAAAGCCCCTGGAATCGTCAAAAAAATATTACTGGCGGGTCAGGGTCTGGGATAATAAAGGTAAAGTTTCAAAATGGAGCAGCCAGGCATATTGGCAAATGGGATTATTAAATGAATCAAATTGGAAGGCCAGATGGATACAGAGCGGTTTCAATGAGAACTTAACTCAGCCTGCACCAATGTTCAGAAAAGAATTTCCAGTGAAGAAGCCAATAAGTTCAGCAGTGGCATTTATTACATCTTATGGCTGGTATGAAGCTGAAATAAACGGGAAACGCGTTGTTGAAGATTATTTCACACCGGGTTGGACATCATATAAAACCCGTCTTCAGTACCAGATGTATGATGTAACTTCTCTTCTAAAAACAGGGGACAATGCTGTTGGTGTTACGTTAGGCAATGGCTGGTACCGTGAGAAATACCTGGGTGTTCCGGTGATGGCGCCACACGGTTTGTCGCTGTTGTTTCAGTTGGAAATAACCTATACGGATGGATCAACCGAACTGGTTGTCTCCGATGGTTCCTGGAAAACGTCCACCGGTCCTGTTTTGGCCAACAGTCTGTACCTCGGACAGGTATATGACGGGCGTTTGGAAAAAGACGGATGGACAATTGACGGTTATGATGATTCTGAGTGGGCCATTGTAAAAGTGGCAGAAATAAGGTATAATAATTTAATTGCCACCAATAATGAGCCGGTAAGGAAGCATGAGACCTTTAAGCCCATAAAACTGATTATAACACCCAAAGGAGAAAAGGTGCTGGATTTTGGCCAGAATCTGGTTGGATGGGTTCAATTTAAGATAGCAGGGAAAGCCGGAGATATGATAACGGTTTCCCATGCCGAAGTACTTGATAAGGAAGGCAATTTCTATACAGAGAATTTAAGAACCTCAAAGGCCCAGGCAATATATTATTTAAAGGGTAAAAGCGAAGAAATACTTGAACCGGCTTTCTCTTTTTTTGGTTTCAGGTATATCCGGATCGAGGGTTATTCTGGAGATATTAATCCGGACAACTTTAAAGCAATAGCATTGTATTCCGATATGCAGACAACAGGAACATTCGAATGCTCGGATACATTGGTTAATCAGTTACAAAGTAATATTCTGTGGGGACAGAAAGGGAATTTCATTGATGTTCCAACAGATTGTCCCCAGAGAGATGAAAGAATAGGGTGGACCGGTGACGCACAGGTGTTCTCCGGAACAGCTGCATTTAATATGAACGTACATAACTTCTTTGTAAAGTGGCTGAAAGATCTTCAAATAGCTCAGAAAAAGGATGGCGTAGTTCCCTGGGTAGTCCCGGATGTATTAATATACATGGGTGGGGCAACTTCAGGCTGGTCAGACGCGGTGACCGTTGTTCCCTGGAATATGTACCTGGCATATGGTGATAAGGAGATTCTGTCAGATATGTATGACAATATGAAATCATGGGTGGATTATATGACAAACAATAGCAGGGACCATCTTTTTACTATAAAGGGTACTCAATTTGGAGACTGGTTGTTTTATAGCCCTTCACCTGATGATTATGGCGTGGCCGCTGTTACCGATAAAGATTTGATCAGCCAGTGTTTTTACGCACATTCAACACAATTGCTTATAAATGCTGCTGAAGTTTTGAAAAAAGAAAATGATGTACAAAATTATACAGCGTTATTGACTCAAATTAAGGAAGCATTTCTTCATGAGTTTGTTACTCCTTCAGGAAGGCTTTTGTCGGGTACACAAACAGCTTATGTGCTTGCCCTGAACTTTGATATGCTTCCTGAAGAATTTCGTGCACAGGCGGCACAAAGACTTGCTGATAACGTAAAAAAGTATGACAATCATTTGACTACAGGTTTTCTTGGAACCCCTTATTTGACAAATGTATTATCACGTTTTGGATATACCGGTTTAGCCTATGCACTGTTATTCCAGAAGACATACCCATCGTGGCTATACCCGGTTACGAAAGGCGCCACAACAATCTGGGAAAGATGGGATGGTATTAAACCCGACGGTACCCTGCAAACCCCTTCGATGAATTCCTATAACCATTATTCCTATGGTGCCATAGGCGACTGGATGTACAAGGTGGTAGCGGGACTAAATACAGATGAAAAGCATCCGGGGTATAAAGTGATAAAGATTAAACCTTATATTGGAAAAGAATTGTCATTTGCAAAAGCTGAACTGGAAACTTACTATGGTAAGATAAAATCAGGCTGGAATATTGATAACGGGATTTTTACGCTCGATGTAGAAATTCCGGTCAACACAAAAGCTATCATATATGTGCCTGCAGCTGAATCAGCCCATGTCACAGAGAGTGGAAGGCAATTGCCCGGTGATGAAGAAATAGTTTCATTGGGTTATTCAAATGGTTATCATACATTCCTGACAGGTTCAGGCAATTATAAGTTCTCTACTATTGCACAATCAGAATAAAACTATTGGCTTTCAGCTCTCAAATAACCTATATTAAAAACAATATGAACAACCTGAATATTTTGGATGTAAAGTTCCGGGGTGCTAAAAAATTCATTTTCCGGGTTATTATAATAGTTTTCATCATTACTCAGTCTGCAGTTACCGGGGCACAGCAATCCGAGGTCAAGTGGCAGGCAAACTGGATAACTGTTCCGGGGATCAATAGAACAGAATATGGCATTTATCTGTTTCGAAAGACTTTCAACCTGGAGAGCGTTCCGGGTTCATTTCCCGTTTATGTGTCGGCAGATAATCGTTATAAGCTCTATGTAAATGAAAAAATGATATCTACAGGTCCCTCCCGGTCCGACATCGATCATTGGAATTATGAAATTGTCAATTTGGCGCCATATCTTCGTCCAGGGCAAAACATTATTTCGGCAAAGGTTTGGAATGAGGGCATTTACCGCCCCGAATTACAAATTTCATTACAAACAGGATTTTTCCTGCAGGGCGCTGTAAAGGAATCTGAAATATTGAATACAGGGGAAACATGGAAATGTGTAAGGGACAGCAGTTACCAACCCGTCCAGGTAAGTGGTTACTTTGGGGAAGTAAGGGTTGCAGGATATTATGTTGCCGGTCCCGGTGAAAAGATAGACATGCATTTTCATATTAAAAATTTTGAAAAACTTTCCTTTGATGATAGTTCCTGGAAACATGCCGAAAATGTCTTCAGAAAGAGGGCCGGGTATTCTTTTTCTCCTGTGACAGTGAAGTCCTGGACATTGCAGCGATCAATACTCCCAGCTTTGGAATTAACATATCAAAGGCTTGATAAACTCAGAAAGGCTGAAGGAATATCTGTAAAATCATCTTTCCCTGGTGAAAAAGCTGATGTGAAAATTCCGGCTAATTCAAAAGTAACATTATTGCTGGATCAGTCATTTCTTACTAATGCATTTCCTACCCTTATTTTTAGCGGGGGTGAAAACAGTATAATTACATTAACTTATGCTGAGTCATTGTATAAAGGGACAAGTAAGGGAAACCGAAACGAAATTGAGGGTAAAACCATGATAGGAAGAAAAGATTTTATTATTTCTGACGGAACTGTCAATCAGAATTTTACATCTTTGGTTTATCGCACCTACCGATATATAGAGATTACGATTGAGACTAAGGAAGCACCTCTTATTATTAACGATTTTTATGGGACTTTCACAGGTTATCCTTTTGTTAATAATGCATTTGTAAAATCCGGCAATCCTGAACTGGAAAGATTTATGGAAATAGGATGGCGATCAGCAAGATTATGCGCTTATGATACTTATTTTGACTGTCCTTATTATGAACAATTGCAATACATTGGAGATACACGCATTCAGGCCCTTGTTTCATTGTATAATAGCGGAGATGACCGGTTGGTAAAAAATGCATTGAATCTGATGGACTATTCAAGGCAGTGCGACGGAGTGACCTTAAGCAGATATCCTACAGCCTCTGAAAATCAGATAATTCCGCCCTTTTCATTGATTTATATTGGTATGTTGCATGACTACATGATGTATGGACCGGATTCTGAATTTGTTGCCGACAAACTTTCAGGAGCCAGACTGGTAATGAATTATTTTATAGGGCTACAGGATAAAGACGGATCGTTGAAAAATGTTCCCAACTGGAATTTCACAGATTGGGCCACCGGACCGAATAAGGGATGGAATAGGGGCACTCCCCCAATGGGAAAGGATGGAAGTTCATCCATTATGGATTTTCAGCTTCTAATGGCTTTTCAGGCTGCTGCTGATTTGGAGAATAATTTAGGAAGGAAAGAATTTTCAGAATTATATAGCAAACTGGCTGAGGAGCTTTCAACAACCATATTAACGAAATACTGGGATTCATCAAGGAAATTATTTGCTGATACGCCTGAAAAAGATATGTACTCGCAACATGCCAATACTTTGGCAATTTTAACAGGCTTAGTCAAAGGGGATGAAGCACAGGCTTTGGGAAGATTGATAATTACAGATACCACGTTGACCGAATCATCGATTTATTTTAAATATTACCTGCACCAGGCATTGGTTAAAGCCGGATTAGGTAATGATTATTTGAACTGGTTAGACATTTGGCGAAAAAATATTTCACTGGGACTGACTACCTGGGGTGAAGATTCGCAGGTTGAATCAACAAGGTCGGATTGCCATGCCTGGGGATCGAGTCCGAATATTGAATTCTTCAGGACTATTTTAGGAGTTGACAGTGATGCCCCTGGTTTTCGTAAGGTAAAAATTGAACCTAACCTGGGTACTATTACAAATATTAGCGGGGAGATGCCACATCCCAAAGGAAAGATATCAGTGAGTTATACATTAAAAAACAAAACCTGGGAAGTTGAAATAATTCTACCTGATAATGTCTCTGGTACCTTTATTTGGGAAAAGAAAGCTATAATACTAAATTCGGGTGTAAATCATTTTAAACTGTAAATCACCACATGAAAACAGTAAAACGTTTGCTGCTTGCTATTCTGGGCGTATGGTTCTTAGCTTCATCCGCGGCGGTCTATTCTAAAACAGTTCCCCAAAATCTTACCGTTAATCTGAGAAAGAACCCCATAGGTATTGACAGCAGGCCTTGCTTTAGCTGGGACCCGCAGGTTCAAAAACAAACAGCATATCAGGTTCTTGTTGCTGAATCCATAAAGGAACTGGAGTCAGCAAAATGTGTGTGGAATAGTGGGAAAATTAACTCTTCTAACGATCTGCAGATTAATTATGAGGGACCGGCTTTAAAATCAGCAACCCGATATTATTGGCGCGTATTTGTCTGGGATGGGAAAGGTCAGAAATATGAAAGTGATATTTATTGGTGGGAAACAGGATTATTGAATAATACGGATTGGGAGCCTGCAAAATGGATCAGTGGCCGTCATCCTCAGGATCATAACTGGCAGGATATGACAGCCACAATAAATTTCAGGATTACAGATACCACAGCAGGTATAAATTTCTTTTTTCATGCTGAACCTGTTGGGAAAACATGGGGCGAAGCATATAGTTGGAAAATCAACGGAAATAAAGACGCCGGTATGGTTCAGCTTATGCTTAGTACCATTCATTACGCAGGAAATACAGGTGTTCCTGAACCTGCAGCCGGGGAGAATCCCGTTCAGTGGGGTGTTAACTATTTTGATCCTCAAAGTGTGACCAACCCAATGAAAGTTGGAACCCGGAAAGTCGAAATCGAAACAATATCAGCTGATAAACTTGGCGAAATGAATTATGATAACCTTCTGACTACAGATCATGAGCTTAAAGTAAAAATTGCCGGTGCAAATATCACTACCTGGATAGACGGAATACAGGTGGATCAGCGAACATTATCGGGTGACCAGTTAAGAAAAAATGGCAGCATCGGCTTTGAGTCGGGTTCCCATGCAATAGTCAGGAATGTAAAGGTTGAAGTACCTGAAAATACTGATGGGAAAGGTTCTCGAAATGGATTCTTTACAGACTTTTATGGCGGGTTTAACCCTTTTGAAGACGGGATTGTAAACTGGACAGGTATTCATGGAAATCAAAATACCGATGGCCTTAAATTAACCAAAGGCAAAGGCATTATGCTTCCTATATCGAACCCTGCCCCTATTATCCGGAAAGAATTCAGGACTTCTTTAAGTTCTGTAAAATCAGCCAGATTGTATATAACAGGCGGAAGCTATCCGAAAGTTACTGTTAATGGATTTTCCGTTACTATCGATGGTGAATTGCCCGATCAGTATGGTCATAATATTCCACATTTAACGCCGGATGATGGTCAAAGTGAATCATTTATTCTTTATAACACTTTTGATGTAACGAAATTAATAAAGGCCGGGGGATATAATGTAATAGCTGCAGAACTTGGCCGGGGTTGGACAGGGGTTACTGTGCCCAGTGAATGGTATTGGAATTTAATACCTGCGCATTCGGACCCCAGGACAAAGGCCAGATTAATAATAACACATGAAGATGGGACACAGGAAATCGTTGTTTCAGATGATTCCTGGAAAACGACCGATGGGCCTGTAATTTTTAATTCTGTTCATACAGGGGATAAATATGATGCCAGAAAAGCTAAAGAACTTGGGAACTGGAAGATTACCGGTTACGATGACAGTAAGTGGCGCAATGTAACCATAATGAACCCTATGGGCAGTTATTATGGAACAGGCAGGTATAACGGATTGGTACCGGCAACAGGAAAATTGACTGAAGGCTTTATAGAATCAAAACTTAAAGCAATGGAAAATGAACCTATTATGGTTCGTGAAATTATGAAACCTGTTGAGATTTTGGAAACCTATCCCGGATCAAAAGTTTATTTATTCAAATTCAGTCAGATGCACACAGGTTGGTTGAAACTCCACCTTACCAATATTAAGCCCGAATATGCTGGTCTGACGCTTCGGATGCGTGGTGATAACATAATTAAGGGGAAAGGCACACCGGATGATCCGTATACTTTATCGGACAGCAAACAATACATCGCCGGATCAATACAAACAGATTATTATATTTTATCGGACGAGCCCGAACAAACATGGTCACCGGATTTTCATTATAACGGACAGGGCGGAATTGAAGTATACGGCCTGTACAATATTCTTGGAAGGGAACCTGATATGGAACAGGATGCTGATCTGATTGTGGCGGAAATAGCTTCGTCCGGATTTCAGTTTAATAGTGTGGTAACCAGTAACAATTTATTAAACCAGATTTTTTCGTTATGCCAATGGACCATGTTGAATAATGCACACGGACATCCTACGGATACGCCCAGTAGGGAGAAAAATGGCTGGACAGGTGATGGCTGGGCCGATTCGGAGGCCTGGATGAATAATTTTGATGTCAGCCAGTTTTACAGGCTATGGGTCAGGGATATGGCTGCCGGTATGAACCCCGAAGGAGATTTAAATGTTGTAATGCCAGGCCCCCGTGCGTATGGATTCGATAATACCCCCGGATGGAATATGGCCAACGGCGCTGTTCCTGCCTGGGATCATGCCTTTTTTGAGGTACCATTAGACTTATATCGGTATTATGGTGATGAAACCATTCTTGAGGAAATTTACCCAATGCAGGAAAAATTTATGGAATACTATTCAGGACGTTTTACCAAAGAAAACAATTTTACGTATAGCAATATGTTTTTGGGCGAATACGCATCCGGAACCTTACCTCCAGGGAGTACGCAAAATATTAATCACCAGTTATATTTCCGGATGGCCAGCTATTTGGCAAAGATTTCCTCCATGCTAGGATATGAGGAAAAAGCAAAAAAATACCAGTCCTTAGCCAATGAAGTTCTGAAAGTTTTTGTCCGTTTATATTGGGATGAAAGCACACACTCATTTCAGAAAGGGAATAGTGGAAACCTTGAAACAGAACAGATTTTGGCTGTTGCATATGATATGGTTCCGGGAAATGATCTACCTGAAGATGATCCGAGATATCTGGCTGAAACCACAAATACGTTGGTCCAAAACATGGAAAGCTGTATGGCTGTTGTTGTTAATTCAATTAAATCACACAACAACAGAATCGGGGTAGGGATTTACGGATTACGTTATTTGTTTAACCTTCTGGATGAATATGACCATACGAACTTGGCCTACTCAGTTGCTACAGGCATAGAAAATCCCTCCTGGGGGAATATTCTCCTTCAGGGAGGAACTACATTGCAGGAAAACTGGGGCGGAATTGACGGAAATCATCATTACCACAGTTCAATTGCCACTTGGTATTATCAGGGTCTTGCCGGAATTAAACCCACCTCTCCCGGATTCAGAGCTGTAAAAATTAAACCCTGCATTCCAACAAATCAGGGTAATAGTAATCTTAAGGGTGAGAAAACTCCCCTTACTCATGTAAGTGCCTCTGTAAATACCGTAAGAGGGATTGTTAAATCGGTTTGGTCTAATACAGATTCTTTTGTTCTAAATATTACCATTCCAAATAACACAGAGGCGGAAATTTGGATACCTTCGGTATCAGGTAAGGTGTCAGGTATACCAGACGGCACAAAACACCAGCGAAACAAAGCTGGATACGTTGTTTTCAATGTAGGGGCAGGAGAATATGAATTTATAACGGAAAAAGTAGAGTAGGAGGAAGGCTATGGCAGAACCGTCAGATGTTAAAAATGAAACAGTAAAATCTGACGGTTCTGCAATAGCCAAATACTTATTCTACAGTTTAAGTTCCATAAATGTCAGGAGCTATTATATTTAGATAGCCGTTATAGTTATCAGAAAGCATATGGTGATTAAACTTGATATCACGGTTACTTCCATTGTTTGCCTTAAATAAAACCCGCTACTATTGATTACTGTTTGGTTCCTTCAATATCAAACATTCCCATCATATTCCCTGTTAGTCTTTGGTTGTCTTTTTTAGTAAGACTGATCGTTACATCATATCCCTGTGCATAAAAGGTAGCAGTGAGCGTTGAATCACTGATTTGAATATTACTAAGATCCATAGTTGCTTCGGCAACGGCGGGATCTCCGATTTTCCCGATTACATTACCCTCGGTTTTTTCCAGATTCAGAAACATTTTAGAGTCTCCTTGCGGCAAACCTCTTACCATAAGATCCCATTTTCCTAAGAAATACGCTTCACCAGGTGCACTGGTCTGACCTGAAACGTTGTTATTCACCAAAGTTATCACTACCAGTGCTATAAAGGCCAACAAAGATACGTTTTTCATGTTATTTAATTTAAAGGATAAAAAATTTAGGTTCTTCAACATAAGTTTTTGTAATTAGCTTTATTTTATTCTTTTGTTTAAAAGAAGAACAATATTACATAAAAATATTTATATTACGTAAAATATACGGAATAAAATGCAGAAGTTTGAAGAAATCCGTCAGGATCTTATAAACGGATATCAGGTTTATTTGAGAAATGTATCCATTGACAATGTAATACTGGGATATCATAACAAAGAACTTAAGGTTTTACTGCAGCGCCCGCAAGGAATTACCAAATGGACCCTCCCGGGAGGCTATATCAGAAGAACAGAGTCGGTTGAAGAAGCTGCAAAACGGATTGCTGTTGAAAGAACGGGAATAAGCAATTTGTTCCTGACGCAATTCAGGGCATTTGGGAATCCCGGAAGGACGTCTGATCCCAACTTATCACCTGAACTGATCAGTAGGTTGGCCGGTATAAGGGTCGACGAGATCAACTGGATGTTTGATTATTTTGTCTCCCTGGGTTTTTATACGCTTACTGAATTTGATAAGGTAAAGCCCAATGGAGCGTTCTTCATGGAGGAATGCTATTGGTGGGATGTTGATGAACTTCCACCCATGCTTTTTGATCATGTGGAGATTATAAAGGCAGCCATGAAAGCTTTACGTATGCATATCTATCATTTTCCAATAAGTCATGAATTGTTACCAGAGAAATTCACCTTGCCAGATATCCACGCTTTGTACGAAACCATCCTGGATCGTAAGCTCGACAGTCGCAATTTTTCGAAGAAGTTAATAGCTACAGGAATCATTACAAAACTAAATGAAAAAAGGAATATCGGGGCGCATCGTTCTCCTTATTTGTATGTATATAACCAGGAATTATACATTAAAGCACTGCAGGAAGGAATGGCTTTGTTTTTATAATTGAAACTTAGTTGGTATATTTCATACCATTCTCAGTACTTTCTGTCACCCGTTTATTGTTTTTGCGTGTCACCATTGTATACATATACTCACAGGATGATGACCTCTACATATATAACCATTATACCGATATTATGAAAAAAACTACTTTATTGGATTTGGATGATCTTGAGGTGGGGCAGGTGAATTTCGATAAAGAAGTCGGTCATACATAGGATGCCTGGCGGGTTTGCTTGAAAGAAATTGCACCTTTACTGTTAAGTTGAGGTAAAGGACCAGCAGCATTTTGCTCAGAGAACTGAATGGGAACGACATTGTAGGCGAAGCGAAGAAATCTCTGTATGATGAGTGCTGTTGCCAGAGCAGGGTTGTCAACTTTAAGGACATGCATATACTGACATCAATATCGTTGCAATTTACACTGAACATAACGCTATCCCCCGCGGGGGCATGGTTAGGGAATGTGATTGTGGTGCTATACTGCTGCTATAATCATGTCACCCCTTCGGGGTTTGGGAAGTAATTGGAGCATATTGCAAGCTTTAATAATGTCACCGCAGTGGGGTGAGCTCAATTTCTGTAAAAAATAATCTTAAATGTATATTGTTCATAATAGGGTTTCGGGATATATTTAGT
>JAFGOZ010000500.1 GCA_016926235.1 Bacteroidales bacterium
GGTGCCTTTAACCTACGCCATCCCTTTAGCCCTAAAAGTACCTATCAGCTACCCCGGGGCTCCACCGATAACCTGATGGATTACGGAGTTCCCGAACAAGGTACTGAGCTGTGGAAATACCAATGGGACTTGATTCATAACCCGGAGAATGTGATTTTTGCTTGGACGCAGGGGGAGAGTGAGGGAGCGATGGAGATATTAAGTTTAACAGAATTGCTACAAAAACGAATTTTGGATAAATTGATAAATAATCAAGAAGTATTTCCAAAATATGCTTATAATAATCAAGCAGTTTTAACTTCTATAACAGAATTTGATGAAACTTATAGTGGTGGTGGAAAATATATAAATGGTCGCCTTATAATTGGAAATGATACAAAACATAACAAAACTGATGAAGATGTCTTGAGTACTATATATCATGAATTCATGCACTACTTAAATGACTTATATGATATCTATCCTTATAGAATGGAAGATAAGATACAAGGGATAGTTTACTCAAAATATGAATCTTGCTATGAAGAAAAAATGCAGAATACAGAAGAATTTTTACAATCAGCATATGAAAGTTATCTTACATATCTTGTTAACATACCGGAGCAAGCAACAAAGGCATTTAATATGCCTATGAACTATCAAGAGTTGTCAGAAGATGAATTAATTCTTTTAAATGAATATATTGAAAGTAATGACTTAAAACCTGATGTTATTTGCTTTCCTTATCAATATACTCCTTCAAATTTCAGTAATGATGAGATAAATGCCCATAAGGAGACCTTAAAAGCAAATAATCTTAAGGTCTTTGAAATGAATATGGAGAAAGTTTCGTTTTATAATTCTGAAATAGAAAGGTATACTAAAAAGAAAGAAAAGGCTGAAAAATATGAGGCTGAAAATAATTTAAATGCAGAAGGTTATGAAAATTAAAATTTATTTGATTTTGGGGTTTTTATTTATCATTTTTCGGTTAAATGCAAACGATAAAGATTCGTTATTAGTTTATTTGAGCGAGTCAGATTCAACTTTAAGCACGAATTTAATATTTGAAAATATTTCATCAGATACAATAGTTATTTCGGGAAGATTTAAAAACTTCTATATGGATTGGAAATCAACAGAAGGGATTAGAATAAGAACCTATAGAAATTGTAAATTATTTACATTAGCTAACTTTGGAGATATGCAAAACGCACAGTATATTGAATTGTCAGAAAAGAGATTTATTTATTTACCACCAAAATCAAAGCTGAAATTTAATATTGATATTAGTCGTTACTTTTATAAAGTTACCGGAGATTTATCTGTAGTTTTCGATATCAATTACAATTTTATTAGATTCGATAAAAAACCTAATACAATGCCAAAGCTTATTAGAATAGAAACAAATCGTGTTAATGTAAAAAATCGAAAATTTGATGAATAACCCCTATCTTGCGCCAACATGCCTGTTTGCGGATTAGAATTTTGGTGTCAAATAATACAACGAGACATTGAGTATATAATCCGCTACGATGGCGGGGGAATTGCAATTCATTTTATAGACGAAAATATAAGCAAACCCCAAGTTGATAAAGCTTTAATTAATCAAGATGAAGTTGAGCAAATTATTAAAGAAATTTTGAGAAATAGAAACCAATCCTGACGGGGTTGGTTTTCATTTATAAGCCTGTTTTGCTTTAGCATCCCTTACTGCCATATCAATAAAATAGTAGATTTTGTCCTTATCATCATCTTGAGTGAGGCTTTCAATGTCTTCCAGACGTTTTAAAAGGTTTTTATCAAGTACTGCACTGTTAGCCCCACCAATCAAATAATCCAATGTAACACCAAGGGAATCCGCAATGTTTTTGGCTGTCTCAATTGATGGCTTTATCTCGTTGCGCTCATATCTTCCGATAATCGGTGCAGAAGTACCTACTTTTTTTGCCAGTTCGTCCTGAGACCATTTTAACTTCTTTCTTAATGATATGATGCGCTCGCCAAATGTCATAAATAAGTGCTTTTAATACCCCGCTCGGCGAAGTTTGCAACTTCGTCGCTCAATCCGCGGTAGTTTTTAACTACAACAGATGATGTTGCGATTGATCTTTAACTTTAGACAGCCAATAATCTCTATCTTTAAAGGTAAAATGTTTCCAAAATGAGCACAGGTTATCAAATCAAAGATCAGGAAGGATTATACTTTCTAATATTTCAAGTCGTAGAATGGGTCGATATATTTACTCGTCCTGTATACAGGGATATTGTTATAGATAGTTTGAAGTATGCTATTGAAAGCAAGGGGTTACAGGTTTTTGCATACGTGATAATGAGTAATCATGTTCATTTGATTATGCAAAGCAGTACAGGACAATTAAGTAACACTATTCGAGACATTAAAAAATATACCTCCAAGCAGATAATTGATGCTATTCTGTCAAATGCAGAAAGTAGACGAGAATGGTTGCTCAACTGTTTTCAGGATGCAGCTCAAAAACATAAACGTAATGCACAATATCAAGTGTGGACACATGAGAACCATGCTGTTTATCTTTATAGCCCTGATTTTATAGCCGAGAAAATTCAATATATTCATAATAATCCAGTAAGGGCTATGGTTGTTCAGGACCCAGAAGATTATTTTTATTCCAGTTCCAGAAATTATGCATCTTTGTCAGCAATTTTGGATATCGAGCCATTGGTGTTACCAGTTATAGTTGTTCGGTAGTTAAAAACTACCAATTAGGTTAAGCGAAGTCACAGACTTCGCTTAGCTGGGGTAGATCTCTTGAGTTTGCCTGCAAAGACTGTTTAAAACGTAGTCTGAAGACTACAGTAGGGAAACGATGAAGTCACCGCTCGACTTCTCCGCTTTGTTTGTAAAGAAAATTCGCCGAGCGGGGGGTTTGTGTTGTTAGCGCATGCGGAGGAGGAGGAAGAGGGGGCGGCAATTATCGCTGAATCTTTGACAGTACAAACTTCACGGGATATCGCATTGGATAGGTTTGACTATGCAATAAAAAACAAATTAGATAGGAAACCGGCTGGATGTTCTTGGTTTGATACTTCTAAAACACCCTGTTTTAACAAGGTGTTTTAGAAAGTTCAAAGTATGTATTCTTTACAGGTGTTATTCACTAGTCGCTGCTTACAATTTGTTATAAACAGCAGTTTCTGTTGTATCTCCAAAAGAAGATGAAGTTTTGCTTTCAAAAACAAAATTATCTCCATTTTTAGAGAAAACTTCTTCCAAATTCATACTCCCATTATCCATGGATATTGTACTTGAAATTTTGATGATTTTTTTATCGTCGGAAATGCTTACAGTAGATTTTTTTGTTGCATCCATAAAGCCCGGATTATTGCATTCCTTCCCGTCCAGGGTGTATTTTTCAGTAATATTTGTTGATTGCCCCTGAAACTCAACTGTTTTCACCAAAACAAGCGTATTGTCATCCTGGGTAATTTCCAATGACTTTGGAGAAAAACTAAATTGTTCATTCAGTTTGCTTTTTGATTCGTTTAATTCCCATTTTCCAGATATGTCCTGACCAAAAGAAACAGCAGAAAAAGCAACTGCCAACATAATTAAAAACATTCGTTTCATAAGTAATAATTTAATTTTAGAATATTAATTGCTATAAATAAATGTAATCGTATAATTCTACGTATAGAAATAAAATCAACGAAATCAGGTTTTTTATCTACCAAATAGTGAATTAATCGAATTGAACTGAACAACAATAAAACAACAATAAAACCTCGTGATCGGTGAAGTCTGTGACTTCGTCGCTCGAACCGCGGTAGTTTTTATCTACCAATTAAAATCAATGCAATTATCAGAATGGATTATACTTCCTTACCTTTCAGGTGGTAAATTGGGTTGTTATTTTTTCACGAAATCCTTAACAATCCGGTACCCTCAAGGATTGTTCAAAAACCTGAAGACTACTTATATGCATCTGCCCGAAATTACGCTGGTTTAAGGAATTATATGGAGGTA
>JAFGOZ010000501.1 GCA_016926235.1 Bacteroidales bacterium
TAATCGATAAAACATTTAATTAACGGCTTTGTATCTGGAAAGTGAAGTGGCCATGAAACCCGCACTACTCTTACACGCAGCCGTTGGCGTTCATTGTAAAAGACCATTCTGCATAATTTAAACGGATTAGAAAAAAAACAATAAATATGAAAAGACTAACAGTAATTTTATTAATCGGATTGATAATAACAAATTGTTCGGTTAACCAAAAAGAGATTATAATATTAAAAACTCTTGACCAATTTGAAACACAGGAAGAAAATGAAAGACTTGGAGTTGATATTTTGAATTATATGTTCCCTGTATTTTTACAACAGGAGTTCCCTGACTTTACCCAGACTGATTTGAAAAATATCACTTGGCAATATTTCATTCGTGAAAGTGATAAACAGGTGTCGTTTAGACTAATATTAAGTAATGAGGCATTATCGAAAAAAGACCAGATTACTGATTTCTTCGAGAGAATAGTAAATGAACAGGTTGAGCGGCAAGTACAAGACAAGGAGATTTTTGATAAGGCAGTAAAACATACAGAACAAAGTCTTGAGCAACTTGACAAAGGAGAGTTTGATAAATTTTGGAGTAATTCAGGTTCGATTATGCAAAACATGACAACTAAGGAGGATTTTTTTGCAACCATAACAAATAGAGAAAAGATAAAATCAGTTGGTGGAGAAAGAGTATATCATAGCAAACAATACTATCAGAGCATGCCGAATTCAGATGAGAAAGATTTCTATGTCGTAAACTTGACTTTTGAGAAAGACAAAAACATGATGGAACAGATTACTTTTCAGCTTGAAAATGGGGATTTGAAAATTGCAGGATATACAAACAGATTACCGAATTAATTATAATCATAAAAATATGAAAAAGACTCTTTGTATTATCGCTGGAATTGGATTTGCTCTTGGATTGATTGTTCATTTAATTTCATTAGCAGGGATTTATATCGGAGATAAAGTACCTTACATTTGGGGATTACATGTAGGAATATTTATTGTTTGGTTACCGGCGATTTTAGAACTAAGGAAAAATCCTGACTTGAAACAACCAAGTTTTGGTACAATGACAAATCCTTTCAAATTCTTCGGGACTATTTTTAAGGATACACCAAAACCAGTAATGATTATATCGGTTGTATTTTTCTTTTACGCTATGATTAATTTCTTTTTATTCATGCAAGCTGGAGAAGGTGGAGTACCTGATATCATGGATGGAAAATTTGTGATTCATAATCACGGTTCGATTATTAGAGAATTGACAGAAACGGAGTATAATAGAATGAGAGCTAACGAAATTCGTGGATTTTCAGGACATTGGATGGCATTCTACGGATTAGCAATGGGTATTTTATGGCCAAAAAAAGAATCACAGGAATAAACAACGAAACGCCAACACATGGTATAGTGCATGCGGGTTTCAGAGGTATGCGAGCGTTTGTGGCTCGTAAAAAAGGTCAGTGTAAACTGATAGGAAATCGCCTCGAATCCCGCACGACACCATACCATCAAACGTTAGCAAACATTAAAACACAGGCTTACCATGAATAGATATAAGATATTTATAATATTATCTTTGATAGTTTTAAGCTGTAATTCAAACAAAGTGTCAGAAGTATCAAAAAATACTGCAATTGATTCTGATAGTAAACCGATAAGCGGCACATCGTTGATGCTTGATGAAAGAACAAAAGTTGATTCAATAAGGTCATTTTTCAATATAAACGATTCTATAAAAGTTCTGGATTTTAAATATGATTCTCAATGGCCTTATTATGTTTTTGTAGATTATAACAGAGATTCTAAGCTCTATGAAAAACTTGAAAAAGGATTCAATATTGATTTTTATTCTATAGAAGAAATTAAAGATATCCTGACAAAGTCAAAAATGAGTACGGAAGACTCAATTTCAATGATTCTGAAAACAAAATATTCAACTTTTATTGGCAGTTGGATTTGTTTATATGAAATCGAAGAAGATTTGTACGTTACAAACTCTTGTGAACCTGAAGGATTCTATCTTTTAACAGATTCAGTGTTTTACGATGGATTTAATATGGATGTGCCCGAAATGTCTTTTATTAGAGCAGTTTCTCAAATTGATAAGAATGGATTTCAAATTTTACTCGAATCGACTAATAAGAAAGAGATGACTTTAGAGTTCTATAAGGTTGATAGTGCTGGAACATATTTAGTAGCTTTAACAGATAAGATGCAAATGGAGTTTATTTCCTATATGACTAAAGTTGATTCGGTAAGAAACTATTATTTGGTTCATCATGAATGTGATGCATTAACAGATAAAGTATGTTTTGAGCGTATAAATTATCAAAAAATTATTAAAAAGTATAGAAGACAATAAACGTTTGCTAACACATGGTAGAGTTCATGCGGGTTTTAGAGGTTTTCGGGCGTTTGTGGCTAGTAAACAAATTAGTAGTAAACTGATAAGAAACAGCTTCGAAATCCCGCACGAAACCCTACCATAAAACGTTAGTGGCAATAGCTCCAGGCCTGAAATATATTCAATTATGCTAACTTAATCATGCTATTACTTTTGTCGATTTGTATAAA
>JAFGOZ010000502.1 GCA_016926235.1 Bacteroidales bacterium
GTACCGTAATCTTTATCCGGATTAAACACAGCAGTTGTCTTACCATTTGTCATTTCACTCGAAATAGGAACAGGATCATTTACCTTGTTATTTTCGTTTTCGCAACCAATAAAATTGACTGAAGTAAGTAATACAATACCAATAAACATTATGTTTTTCATAGAATTTGATCTTTAAATTAAATTAAAAATTTCATGAATTATAGTTATTTAATTATTTAGATTAATTGTATATAATTTGCTTTAATTTTTTGTTAAGTAATAGTTCTATTTCAAACATTCTGGCTGTTTGAGCACTTTTCAATCCAGCCCGCAAATTATTATTCAGGGTTAATACAGACATGGAGAAGTTTTCTCCCAATTATTGACAATATAGTTACAGGCAATTTTAATTCCTGGTGTTCAAAGGTTAAGACCTGCACAGGAATCTGAAGCAAGAATGCAGACATGCTTTTTTAAGCATTCAGAATTTTTTGTTTTTGCATATAAAACAACGGTGTTTTGTGCTTTAATGCAGGGGAATAAAAAACAAATCCAATAAAAACCCAAATTTTTTTCTTTCATGTAAGATTTGGCTGGTTTATGTAATCAAATTATGGTACTCTGCCACAAGCCTCCAACCTTAGTCAACCTTATCGATAAAAACATTCAGGCTATCCACGACCGAACACAAAATTTAAACGTGTTACAACTCTTGGATAGCCTGCTATGCCAGCAATTTTTAATCATTATGCATTGTGCTTTTCGGCATTTAAAAAAATCATTGATACTTTTAAGGCTCAGATGGGTTTCATCATTGTGATAATCCGATGTTGAATATCCAATTCTCTTTACCGGTTTATTACTATGGTTTATTTCAAAACCTTCGTGCCTGTTTCAGCATTACAATGCTTTCAATTACAATTTCATTTGAATTCAGTAAGTTTTATTCTATCGAACCCAATTCTCGTTGTATTTGCTAATCAACGGGGTTAATAAAATTCATCAATTCTCTGTCGTGATTATTTACAATTTTGCATTCATTGTCAAAATACATTGTTGCACCATTTTCCTTGGTATAAGGTATCCATTCGGGCAGTATCCCTTCTACATTCGGATTGCCTGTTTTAACAAAATTCAGCCATGCAGAACTCATTTTATCGGCTAAAGCATAGGCTTCCTCAGAAGTACCTGTCCAGTCTGTTCTCATATCAATATTATTGAATGCCAAAGGAATGTCCAAGCCATGAAAAGAACCTTTCGATGCACTGTCAACAGGACTTTTCCAGGCTAAAAAATATACATACACGGGGGCAGTTGTATTCTTAGACCTTGCATCAGCGGTTCGTATGGTATAGGGTCTGAACACTTTATCAACAGACAATAGATCCTGTGGTGTATATTCAGGATAGGCTTTGGCAAAAAGCTCAATGTACTGATTGGTTTTATCGCCATAATCTTTTGCCAGGCGTTCTTTTGCCTGTTCCATTGTAAGGTCTTTTTCGCCATAAACTGTTCTCATTAGCTCATTAAGCGTAGAACCTATCATAAGAGGGATATCTTTTGAAATAGCTGAAAATCCGGGACTAAAAGGTTGCTGGAGCAGAACAACACTGTCAACTGAAGGTGCGAACCCAAACATTGTTGGTGTTCCGGGCTTTCTCGGACCAGAAATCTTGAAAATAGCATCATTTCCAGCTTTTACAAGATCCGAGTAGGCAATGGTGTCTAGTTTTGCTGCATCGTTTGGTGTAAGTCCTAAATTTTCAAGTACGGCTAAACCCAGGGCTTGTGATTGCTCTTTGGTCATTGAATTCAGCAGGGTTCCACTTTGAATAATGGCCTTGTTAAATAAACCTTCTGCCGATGGCATACACATGAGTGTACCTACTTTTCCGCCACCTCCAGATTCACCTACAATGGTTACATCGGAGGGATTGCCTCCGAAATTCTCAATATTTTTCTGGATCCATTCAAGAGCTTTCACAATATCCAGCATACCAACATTTGCTGATTGTGCATAGTTGGGACCGCAAGCCGACAAATCGAGAAACCCAAGAATATTTAACCGGTGATTTACGGAAACCATTACAATGTCCCCTTTTTTAGCCAAAGCTTCGCCGTAGGTCATGGGATCGTTGCTGCTGCCAACATGAAAACCGCCACCATGCAGCCATAGCATAACCGGACGCTTTTTGCCATCCATTATTCCCTGGGTCCATACATTTACACTAAAAAGTTTTTTCTCGTCCATAGTGGAATCTGGAATCCAGGCCACTATTTGTTTGGCTACCGGACCAAAGTTTTTACACTCAAGTGTTTCGTCCCAAGCATCAGGATCCTGTGGAGGCATAAATCTCTCGGCTTTGGCATAGGGTATTCCCTTAAAAGCAAATACACCATCGTTAAAACTGCCGGAAATATCTCCAGATGTGGTTTTAATAACCGGCTCCTGATTACTGGTTGTCTTTGACTTACAAGCTCCAAAAGTAAATCCGGCTATTATTATAAAAAAGCAAAAAAAGTTATTAAATAGTCTCATAATATAAAGATTTGGTGTTTTATTCAAAATAAAAGGTGAAGCTGAAAAAAAAGTTCATCGCAATCTTTCTTAAGTATCAAGAGTTGAGTTTGATAAAACTAAAACTAATTTTCTGACTTCAATCAAAAATAAAGAAATTAATTACACTTTTAAAAATATTGCAGAAGATTGGCCAAAATAGGCAATCAAATTACTATTTGCGGCACTTTTATTTGTATTGACTGCTGTTGGGTTAAGTAATTTGCTGTTTTTTAAAATTGTCTCTTTTTTCGGTTTTTTTCGCTTATAAAACAGCCTTCATTCATCATTCTTTTTGCCTAATTCAAATTACTTTTTCCCATCAGAGATACTGAAATATATACAAGTGCTTATTAATCACGATTATTGGGTAAGGTATTAAAAAGTACAACTGCATCCAAACGGTCGATTTTACTTGAATAGTATTGTTTATTTGTACAATAATTAAAAAGTTTCACAAATATTTTAAACACATAAAAACTATGAAACAAGCATTAAAAAATAAAAATAAACGGATGAAAACAAGTACAATTTCAATCCTGACATTCCTGGTAATAATATTCTTCACAGTGAACATTAATGCCCAATCAGATTCAATTGATTACTTAGGACAGAAAGCTCCGGGATACTATCCGGAGAAATTTGCTTCAGGAATTTTTATGAGTAATGAATGGGGGCCGGTATTTTCGCCCGACGGAAATGAATTATTCTACACCTGGCAAAATCCAAATGGCAGTCAGGATTATCATATTAACTACATGAAGAAAACCAATGGCGTTTGGTCAGAGCCTGTTCCGGCACCGTTTACCGACAAAGGTGGAAAGCCAGATATTGAACCGAATTTCACTCCCGACGGGAAAAGACTCTACTTCGACTCAGAGCGTGCAGGTGGTTTTGGAGGAGCTGATATTTGGTATGTTGAAAAAAATGATACCGGATGGAGTGAGCCTTTGAATGCAGGTGCTGAAATAAACTCACCATTCAATGATAATTTTGCATCCTTTTCACCGGATAGTTCAATGTTTTTTTGCTCAGACCGGGATAAGGGCAATTGGGACATCAATATTTTTTATGCAAAATACATTGATAGTGAATATCAAACTCCCATCAAGCTTAGCGATACAATAAACACATCGGGATGGGATGCTTGTCCGACAATAGTTAAAGATAAACTCATATTTCAATCAACAAGAAGTAATGGATTCGGGAGTGGTGATATTTGTTTTAGTCAAATTTCAAACGATAAATTTGGAAAAACAGAGATAATGTCTCCCTGCTTCAATACGAGTAAGTCTGAAATGGGAATAGTGCTGTCGCCTGATAAAAAATATTTATTCTTTAAGCATAAAGGGGAAGCTGATATCTATTGGGTTGATGTTGAAACTTTTGACTACCTGGGTGCAAAAGAAGCTCCTTTTAACTATGTTACCAGCTGGTATGCAGGCATTCCGGCGCAAATGGAGATAGCACTTCATCCCGAATTAATTAAACGGCGGGTATCATCAGAAAGCGATGTAAGTCCGCTATCATATAGTTCCTTAATCAGTATGGTTAATTCTTGTTCAGGATGTATTGAGGATGTTAAAAAAGGGCGCAAGGATATTTCCATTCTGCACGAAACTGAAAATATGGCCTCTGCAAAAGTTCTCTCTGATAATTTTTTCGATTATTTACATTTGGTCAAATTCAAGAATTATTGGAAGGTTATTAATGTAGCGTGGGATTATTATACTGTTTCCAACCCAGGCGACTCAGCCAAGCTTGTTACAACCCTTAATACCTATCTCAATTGTTGGGAAACAGGCGATAGTGCAAAAATGAAAGAATTGATTCACCCTCATTATGCCGGAAGAAAGGCTTTATCGCACACTGAAGTGAATCATGTAAATAAAACTCAACTGTTGGAGTATATTTCGGCTGGTACAGATAGCGAGCTCGACTTTGAGATACTTGATTTATATTTAAATACAGCTAGTGTTAAAGTAAATATGAATGATTCGTTGGAATATCTCCATCTGACATATCAAAACGACAAATGGTATGTAATCAATTCTTTAAGAAATTTCACAATTGAGACATCGCAAGTATCCAAGATATACTGGTATGATAAAAAGAAACAGGTAGAAATATTCCCTAACCCGGCTTCACAGAAAATTATTATTGTCAGTGAAGTACTTTCATTAGCAAATGCAAATTATCAGTTGTGCGATGTCAATGGGAAAATTATGAAACAAGGCATGTTAAAATCAAATACTATCTATATTTCAGATTTACCCAAAGGGATTTATATGTTAAGTTTGCTATCCAATAATATAATAATAACCGAAAAGATTATGGTCGAATAATACTCATCAACTGAATACAATAATGGGATTAAAATCAACATTGCCTTCACAGCAAGCATACCCTAATGTTTTTTAATGGGTGTTACGAGGCGTTTTAGTTAAAAATAATCTTGTATTATGTTATACTAACGAATGTATGTGTTTGTTTATATGTTGATAATAAAGCTTATAGAGGCTACTTTTTTCTTGACAGGTTAACTTTAATTTCATTTCCTGTCATTAGGCTTGCAATAATGTTAGTTTTAGGGAATTGTTCCAAAATAATTTTAATAAACACGGTAATGGGTATAGACATTATTAGACCAGGAATTCCCCATATATACCCCCAAAGCATAAGCATTATTAAAACTGTTATAATGTTAATTGAAAAGGTTTTCCCCATAAAAATTGGTTCTAAGATACTTCCAAATAAAACCTGAACAGCAATTATTGAAAGAACAAAAAAGAATAATATTCCTGTCGGTTCAAGTTCAACAAATGCAAATAGCGACAATAATAAAACGACAACTACTGACCCAATCATTTGAATAAAATTGAGAATAAAAGCAAGCAAACCCCAAAAAACAGGAAAGCTTATGTCAAAAAACAAACAAGCAAAGCTGATACAAATGCCTGTAAACAGACTTATTAAAAACTTCACAATAATAAACTTAATAATGTCTTTTTCTATCTTCATGAAAATTTTTACTGAAGAAAACTTTTTATCAAACAAAGTTTTATTAAGTAACTTTTGAAAATTAATAGACTCGGAGAGCAACAATATTGTAAAAAAAACGGTCATTAAAGTCATTGACAGGGCATTACCAATAAAACCCATCGTAGAACCCAGATTTTTAAAAAGGTTATTTAATTGAAAGTAGTGATTGAAAATATTTTCACCTTGCAACCGATATATTCCAAAGAATCTTTCAATGGAAACAATAAGGCTTACAAGTTTTGTTTCTGTTTTTTCAATAAAGGTGCTTTCAACCGATAATAATTCTTGTATAGAGAGTCTGATTAGCTCGCTACCAAGTTTTAATACTCCTGTAATTACCAAAATTACGATTAGGATACTTATAATCTTAGGAACTTTCTTTTTACCAAGCCATCTTGTTAATGGAAGAAATAAGGTTGCGATAAACATTGAAAAAATAAGTGGTATAAAAATAAAATAAAGAATTTTTAAAGTGTAAAAGATCAAAACAGTTACAATTATCAATAATAAAGTATTTGTGGTTTTTAAGCCTTGCATTTTATGGGTGTTTAAATGTTACTTTACAGATTACAGGTAAAAAAGCTATCCGATTTTCACTTTCTTTAAAGTCTGAAAAAAGGAATGTTGAATTATCTGTTTAATTATTTCATCGGGTAAAATTATACTTTGTTTGTCTGGTTTTCCACCTTTTCAGTGCAAATTTTTGCATATCCGTAATTGTGTTTTTGTGTCTGCCAATCTTCCGCCTTCAAAGTCGTTAAATTGTTTTACAAGGTTTTTATTTTGAGCAAACAAACGGTCAAAAATTGTAGCGTCAGATATGAACCATTCGTTAATATTGGTTGCAATCAGATATTTAATTTCAATGTTTTTAAGAGTAATCTGTTCCCGTAAATAATACAAGACCAATTCCTGAAATGCTTTTACATTGATTTTAGAAAGCATTTGTTCCGGTTTATCCCCCGGTGCGAATGCCTTCAGCATTTCCGGTTTGTTTCTCGGTTTCAAGATGTGTAATTACTCACTCATATATTATTTTTTCATTTGTGCATTGGCTGTTCATTTTATCTCTTTTTTCTCACTGCAAAATTACCACTGTCATGTCGTTCTTAGGCTGTTGCTAACGGCTGCGTGTAAGAGTAGTGCGGGTTTCAGAGCCACTTCACTTTCCGGATACAGAGCCGTTAATTAAATGTTTTATCGATTA
>JAFGOZ010000503.1 GCA_016926235.1 Bacteroidales bacterium
ACCCTGCAGGCTTATTTGGGCTTTAAACTTTGACTTTTTTACCGTATATTTGGAAACGAGACCAATATATAATTTCCAAATCCATCCGTCAAAGAATCAAATCGAAATGTCCTATGGAGCGTACTCGTGGGCGCCGATGTCGACAGCCAAACATTATTAAGGGTCAACTGCTTCATACGTAAATTTCCAACCCTTAGAAGGACCGTTATTATTTCCCATGTAATAATCAATTGTTACCTCATTATCTAATATATGGTAAGTATTTGATGTACTTGGCCATGCTGAATAATCATAACCCCACTCATATAAAGGCGAAGCACTTTTATTTACTCCCACTCCCGTATATATCTTTGTCCATGAATTATCCCCATAGTCCCAATCGAATCTGTAATAATCAAAATCAATATCTATATATTTGCCTTCCGGAACTGTTATTGTTTTTCTGTAAGTTCTTTCTGAATCTGGTGGCCTATTGATAAAATAATGACTTTGTATTATACCTGAACTACCCGTAAAATCTTCACAGAATAGGATTGAATCAACTTGTAAATTCGGGTGCGAAATATTCTGATACCAAATCTTATCACCCGCTTCATAGGGTCCTTCTTTGTATCTCGTTCCTGAATTAGCTACCGATATTTTGATATTATCAAATTCTATCCATTGGTCTTGTTGACTTGCAAATTCAGAACCTGAACCCCCGAAGAAAAAACTTAACTTTGCTCCCTCTATTAACCCATAATCATCCCCATGTTGTACTGCCCTCATTACTAACCCATATTGGCCATTACTATAATCACCATTAGTGAACACTTCCTTACGACCATTCTCTACTCCTAAATCATTTACCGTAGCTCTTGTTGAGTAATGGGTCCAACTTGATGGTACTTGCCCTATATATTGGCCAGCATTTAATATTCCCGATAATGTGTAGCTATAATTTTGTATAGCTTCATTATACCCCCAAACAATATGAGCCCACCAAGCTGCCCAATCTTCGGGATCTACCCAAGTCGAATCACCCCTATGTTCGTGGTTTAACCCCCCATAAACTCCACCAATAGGAAATTTACCACTATAATACCCTGGAGTTTCATCTGTATCGAATCCCGGCATAGCTCTAAAATCAAGGTCTACCCAAACTTCTCTATATACCGTATCCAGAGGTATAAATATTTCAAATCCTTTATCAGCACCATATTCACCCTCTAATATTTTAGAATGCCAAACTTTCTCATGAACACCATCATTTAAATCCACGATTGATTGGTGTGTGGCATAAAAGTTACCCTTCCAAACCTGGAATTGTTGCATTAACGTACTATAGGCTAAACCACCTGTGGGAAATGCCTCAAAATCATTAGCAAATAGAAATACTATTGAATCAGCTTCTGGCTCTTCTGGCTCTTCTGGCTCTTCTGGCTCTTCTGATATTATATGTTGGTTAGAATGATTAAACCATGTTATTCTATTCCTTGCACTGATCTCAGGAGTGTTCTTGTATGCTCCTGTATATATGTAATTTACAAAAGAATTTGTTGGGGTCACATTTTTAAAAATCATTATTTCATCAAAATTACCTATCCACTCACCGTTTCCCCAGTAATCCAATCCAAACAACCACCGTGTTTCTTTAGGAAATCCACTGTCTATGGTAGAATCCGGCATAGTGACCCTACTACCATCAATCCAAGTACGAATAATTGTTGATGTACCATTATCATTAAAATAAAAAAATAAATGGTGAAAGGTATTTGGTGTCCATGTATAGCTTATGGTTGCTGATGATGTACCAACATAGATCTTTAATTGATTTGTTGCAATGCCTCTAATATATAAATTGTCCGTAGAAGGCGTAATACTGTCTGCGGCGCAAAATATATACCTATAATCATCAATATCAGCATAAGTATATGCAAACAATGACAGACAAAAACTATTACCAAGGTCAATTGTCTTAGTCTTTGCATGATCATCCGAACCCTGCAATAGCAGGGAATGTGATCCCCACCTTACCACACTTTCATCATAAAGAGCACCTCCATTAATTGATAGATCATCACCGGTTAAATTTGAATCAATCGGAGTATTGTCAAGCGACCAATGCCATGTTGATCCTGCTGTCTGTCCCTTACCAATCCCACAAGCAACAAGCAACGCAAACAAAAATGTTAATATCCTCATGGCATCTGGAATGTAAGTTGAACAATAAGACCTGTCGGCGCCGTGGTGCCTCCCGAAAACGTCCAGCGGAATTCCAGCTGATCGCCCTGTTCCACGTCGTCATAACTCGTGCTGATCACTGCATTAGTGGAAAATGAAGCCCCTGTGCTGGTCATTAACGATTCAACAGCACTTCGCCTCCGGTAACAGGTTATGGATACCGCCGTCTGATCCCCGGCAACCTCCCCGGGGTAGGCCTCCATCTGTACCAGGTTCATCCCGTCGAGCTGAGAGGGTATCGCAAACATGTAGCCGGATTCTCCGCCCGTGGTGAGCTCGTCTTTTGTGACTTCGATTTGTACGCCCTGAGGTAATGATATTGACTTTACTTTTCCTGTTTTTGATAAACCAAGCACTCTGTGTTCTTGTGTTGATGTGCCTTCTGTTCGTAATTGCAATGAGTCTATTAAAACAAGTTCGTTAAAAACTGTTGAGCTATCATCGCGTATAGTAAAAACGTCATTATCACCATCTTTTGTTTGACAATGAAATATATCATAATAGGAATTACCAGATTCACCGATAATCAGCGGCCCCCCTCCGGTTATAAAGAACCCGTTATCAGATAAACTTAAGCCCATTTGGGCCGAACTACTACGTCTCAAACCGGAAGCATAAATACTATGTTGCAAAACCAAATTACCAGATGAAATTGAATAGTCATCGCTACCTCCTAATGTATTCTTATCAATCCAATATACTAACTGATTTGCTGCATGACCTCCAGCGGTATCAATAATAGTTGCGGATTCAGTGCCCGATAAATTTGCACGATCGAAAAACCATTTTTTTGTTATAAAATGATTATCTGAAAATAAGGAAGTATCTGGATTACCTAATAGATACATGCCAGATGAGTCAAAAATGGCCTGAATCAGATAATCTGGATTCCTTTCTACTTCCAAGTAAACACGATTTTGTTTAGCATTTGCATAAGTTCTCACCTGTGCCCTATTTAATGATGCCAAATCCTCGCTGGATTTTAATGTTGATTGATAATAATGTCCGGTTGTTGGATGATATCCGATTGAATATTCTAAAGCTTGGCGGCCGTCATGTGTGTATAGACCTGTCGGTCTTATGTACACTGTATCATTAGTTAAATCGCTAACAAATATACCACCTTCAGAGGCATCCCATTTTATACTTGTATTAGTAGCAGCGCCTCCTGCGCCATCAGATAGTAATATTTCGTTCAGACTACCTGGTATTGTAGCACTTTCACCGCCTCCATGCTCTGCAATATAATCTTTAATCGCCTTTATGCTCCATGCCGTTGTTGAGTCAGGGAATGTGCCTTGTGAAGTATCATTACGAAAACCTGTTAAATCTGCATATAGCGGGCTTTTTGAAAAACGTATTGTTTGAAATCCACTGAAGGTTAACCCGTCAGGCTGTGTATTCATTGAAACAATGAGATATTCTTCTCCGCCGTTTGGTGAGATGTATAAGGCCGCCCCACCTGATGCGCGCCTTATAAAACCGCCATTTGGAAATTTAAAAATAGTGTCATTTATAATTGTGCCTTGTACATCCAGCGGCTGGCTAAAGCGTTTTGGCTTTTGTGCATTGCAGCTTATTAAAATGCTCATTAAAGCCAGAAAAAATAGTGTTTTTTTCATTTTTAAACAGGTATTACAGTTCGTTTGACATCAATAAGATACAAAAGGCCATTATTGCCCAATGTGAGATCATCAGTCCATCCAATGCGCAGATCGTTTTCTGATATGTTTTTACTGAAAGTGAATCCGCATTCATCGAAATCTGCCTCATGAACAATAATTGTGTTTTCGCGATTTTCTATGCGAATAACACCCATTTCAACAAGTGATCCTCTTATAAGGGAATAGGTAATGTGTATGGATGAATGTAGTGTTTTATCACCAACAATAATATTACCGGAGGAACCGTTTGCCAGGGTGATTGGCACTACATCCTCAGCCCCTGAAGCAGGAGCTTTTGAATCAAGTGCATCTTGCAGACCATCAATTCTATCAATTGACAGTGTGTCTTCATTTGGATGGAACAAAGAGTCAATCAACTCTGCAAATTGCGCCTGAGTTGGTTTATCACCTGTTTCAAACCATGTCTTTAGTGTTGCTCTTGGTGTCATGTTATGCTACATAATCAATTACTATCCATCCCCTGTTGTAACTGGTATTATCGTAAGCGTCTGAATCAAATACGCCTGATTCATTCCTGTGTAATACGATTATACCGTTCCATTGTATTTCAAAGTATCCATCTTGTAAAAGATCTCGATATATCATGTATTGAGAACTATCAAAACGTATTATAATACTTACTGATCTTATACCTGAAATTGCCATTGGTAAAGAGACTGATTTTAATGCCTCCGTGTCCATATTCCAGTCGCCGATCTCAACAACTGCCCTGGTTAATCCTGCGGATCCTGATAATTGAGGCAAAGAAAAGGTTTGATTCTCGATGAGGTCTCTTGCATTTTTAAAGGTTGACCAGGCAATCTGGCCAGTACCGGCACCAAATACCAGTTGCTTGGTTGTTTTTGTATAGGTACCGTCGTTTACCGTAATTGTTTCAGTAGTACTGACAACTCTTACATATGTTTGCGTTGTTCCACCAGCAAATGGCATAATTTCACCATTGACCACAACATAACCACCTGACGTGCTTGCTCCAACTGTTTCGCATCCGGATATGATATAATTGCCCGATATTATGCCGGCCAGCTTTTCAATGAGTTGAGCTGCGGTTTGTAGGAAGCCTAAAACGTTTGTTGTTAACGGGAAATCGTTTTTGTTGAAATCAATAGTATCCATATTTTTCAGATTTGCATTATTTTATATCGTTTGCTTGCGAGTTTGTATGCATTTAATATTGATGCCATACGGTACAATTCTGTTTGTGTGAGTACGAATGGTACCTGTACAACAAAATCATAAGTACCACTGTAATTGGAATTATCATGAATAATAGGTATGTCGGCATCATGCCCGGATCCTTCCTGGTGAGTAAACACTGGTAATTGTGCACTGTCCTGGTGAATGAGAATGACAGAGTAACCAGGGTTGTCGATAACAGTTATGCGCCTACTGCTTGCATCAAAAGTGTCATTAAGAACTTTCTGCAGATAGCAAACCTGTGGAGTAATAGCGGTACGGTAGTTAACATCTGTCCAATATGCTATGAATGAATTATACAACCAGGCAACTGGTGATATTAATGCTTTTGTCCATGCCAGGATAAAAGCATTACGCAGTTGCGGCGGAACAAGCCATCGTATTAACCGGTTATAGTCTATGTTATAAATTGGTTCCATAGGGTATCCAGTTAATTATCAGATCCCCATCGTATACCTTAAGCCAACCTGCCTCAGGGTTATACTTTGCTGATATGATTTCCCATTCGTATTCACCCCAGTATGCCTCAGCTGATATGATCTGTGGTATTTTAATACCATCTACCGCCTGCATGGCATCGGTAAGGGCCATGTTTGAGTATTCACCATTAAATGGCAGGTTCTCAATGTATGAATTGATTGCGCTTTGCAATGGGATATTGTCAGTGCCATCAAGGCGCCTACCTTCATTATCGAGTACCATGGGATCAAAATAGGCATCGATGATTAGGCGTAGGTGATCGGGATCCTGGCTTACAAAACGTATTTTCACGCCTGCATCCTTTACACTTTGCATGTAGATGTAGAATGCGAGCTGCTCACCGGAACCACCAGACGATTCCGTCATGGGTGCGCTTACACCGGCATTGGGCCAAATACCTGATAGTTTGTCAAGTGTGCTCCCGGACTCCTTTGCCACTTTCAACTTCAGATATCCATCATAAGTTTCAATTGCAGCGGCAAACTTTACGATTTTTGCATCATCGTCATCAACCAGGTATTGATCACTGTCCTGGATGAGTGTATGGCCGTATTGAAATACTTTTGCTTTATTACAGTACCAGGAAGGCCAATGTGGAGTCTTATTTGCTATTGTTGATTCAACTTCTGATTTATGGGTATCGAATAATTTCTCGAGCATCCAGATTGACACGGCAACCACATAGGTGAACAACCTCCATATCGATACCTTTGATGTTGAGGTAAGCTGCGTTGACAAAGTTGCATCAGATGATATGCTGCTGATGATACTATTTTGTATTTCGTTTATTGTGCGTGCCATAATTATGATACTATAAAGTCAATTCCTACAGACCAATAACCTATACCCTCAGGCATGGGATCTTCGCCGCCGCTAAGCACGTAACCAAATTCAGTTGCCGGCTTAACGTTTTCAAGTTTCACGAGCCGATAAGCCTGTTCATTTATATCAGTATCCGCAATGTCGATATCACTTCCTGACGATAGCTGCTCAGTCATGCTTATACCATTTGTGATCGCAAGGTCAAACAAACCATCAAGGCATCCGGTTTCCTGTATGGCTATGTCAGCGAGCGTTTGCCCTTTCAATATTTTAACTTCTCTG
>JAFGOZ010000504.1 GCA_016926235.1 Bacteroidales bacterium
GATATTGGTAGAATTGTCAGCCTGATAATATAGTCAGCGTATTCAGGTAAAGCTTCCATTTCCATTCTCTGATACAGGTGTAAAAAAGCGGCAGAATCAATATCCGCAGAATTTTCTATGACACATAATATGGGGTGGCAGTGAGTTTGTCATAAAGTGAAATAGGTATGATAATGATGTAAAAGTGCATTATAAAAGAATGTAACAGTTGGACAGGGGTGATTTAAAGGTTTGTCATAAAATAGGAGAAAATAGCAAAATTATGTCAGCAGTTTGTCATAAAATATGTCAGCAGTTTGGCAAATATGACAAACTAATGAAAGAAATTATTGAATATCAACTTCGAGTTGTTCCCCAGTATCTTTTGCTTTAGCAGTTTTGAATGTCGATAAGTCATAGGGAATGATTGGCATTATATTATTTAAAAGATCATCTACAGTAATTAATTGAATTTTAAAATATTTATTTTCTATTTTAAATGCTTTTGGCTGATAATATCCTGATTTATTTGCTGCAATTTTCATTCCTTTAGTAATATGCTCAGAAAAGCATACAAATATACCAATTGCTGCTTTTTTATTTTCCACTGTCTTTATAAAATGATTTAATTGGCTTAAATTTGTATTTCCGCTTTTTGTTTCAATTAAAACTGTATCCTTTATTTTTCCTATATTAAAAGTAAGGTATCCATCATATCCAGGTTCCGCCCTATTTGGATTTAAAATACCATGCAGAACTATTTCAATTATCCATTCTTCAAATTTTAATCTACCTTTTTTAGTACCATTGGCAAGTTCATGAGCTGAAGCTAAATCCTTCGGAAAACCGAATATTTCGTATGTATTTCTGATCTCTTTACCATAAGTATCCATTAATCTTTTAGAAATTAATTTTATAGCTAAATGAGATATATCTACACCTAACCAAGATCGATTTAATTTCTGAGCAGCTGCTACTGTTGTACCGCAACCACAAAAAAAATCAGCAATAATATTATTTTCTTTTGAGCTGGCTAATAAAATACGTTCTAATAATTTTTCTGGTTTTTGTGTATCATATCCTATCCATTCACGGTTTGCATTTACTGTCTGGAATGATGGAATATCTGTCCATACATCAGTATATTTTCTTCCTTGCGATTTAGTTAAATATTGTTTTCTTTCGGTTCCATCAGAATCATAATATATTTTATACTTCTCTCCTTTATTATCTATTTTATCATATCTTTTAATTGTTGAATCGGCTAAGGGCTGACGGGGAATATTAAAATAAGCATGTTTAGATGAATAAAATAATAGTGTGTCATGACCCCTAACATATTTTTTTTTAACCTGTGTTTTAAATCCAGATGAACTCTCATTTGACCAGATAATCTCATTCCTAAATAGTATTTCTGTACTAAAAATTAAATCACAAATGATTTTTAAATAGTGACTCATTGTAGGATCGCAATGAAGATAAAAACTCCCAGTATTTTTTAATACTTTCTTCATATACCATATTCGAATTGCCATAGTAGTTAAATATGATATTATACTCTTTGATATTCTAATATTATCTAAAGCAGTTATAAAAGAATATAGATCCAAATCAAGATCATGAATTTCTTCCAGGGTATCCTGATAAGTAACGTTACTCCAGGTGTCTTTAAATGCTTCTTTTTGAGCTTTTGTATCAGTCATATCGATACTTTCAAAAAGGATATTGTAATTACGATTTGAATTAAAAGGTGGATCAATATAAATAAGATCTATAAAACCTTCAGGATGTTCTTTATAAAGCTGTTTTAATATATCTAGG
Organism: Bacteroidales bacterium; assembly: GCA_016926235.1. Next base: position 1,801 of record JAFGOZ010000504.1, read on the forward strand.
TTATCACCAAAATATAATCTATTCATCACCACTTCTTGAAAGTATATTCCAGGATGCCTACTAAATTAATGTGAGTATTATCCGGGTCAAGTTTTATTGGTTTATATTCATTATTAATAGGCATCAGGACATATTCTTTTTTGTCATGGTCTATGTAGAGGACCTTCAGTGTTAATTCACCATCGATCCTGAGAGCACATACCTTCTGCTCACAATTATCCCAGCTGTCTGTTTTTCTGATGATCACGCAATCATTATGAGCGATAAGAGGTTCCATGCTCCGGCCATTAACCCGGAAGCAATATACATTCTTTCTATCTAAAATTTTAGATACATTAATATAAGATAGAGGTTCCTGATTTTCAATTGCTATTGGTTCCCCGGCTGAGATCTCACCAACTACTGGCAGGATGAGATCCTCACCTTCCGGCAGCTCAACTTCAATAGGGATTAATGCTTGAAACATAGGACCATTGCCTGTAAGAAGCCAAGAACCATTAATATTACAAGCGGTTATTATTTTTGAAATTGTTCTTTTTGATGGTTCTGCATGACCCTTTTCAATTTGAGCAACCAATGATCGAGAAATACCTATTTTACTTGAGAATTCATCTTGAGTGAGGTTTATTTTTTTTCTGATGATACTGAATCTATAACAAATATCTTTATCAGCCATAATTACCAATAGAATGTTTAATAATTAAACATTTCCTTGACAATGTTTAGTATCTAAACATATTTTGTCCCCAGTAATATACCACGAAAGTTGAGAGGAGATGAAAGGATGTCAAGAACAAAAGATATCACCCCGGTGAATGTAACGGAATTGAGGGTTCTTATCGTACGTCATTATGATAGTCAGAAAGCCTTCTGTGATGAATACAAGATCAATTATGAAACCTTCAAGACATATCTAAAAAGACCGGAGACCATGCCTCGGCTGAATGATAAAATAATCAAGATCATGCTGGCATATAAGATGGATCCATTCAAGCCGGAAGATTATCCGGAGATCGATCCGATTCAAAAAGTAAAAATTGCAAATAACTATTAAGGGGGGGGGCTATGAATTCTCATCAAAGAAGAATAATGGGAAGATTTCTAAGGAAATTTGAAAACTTTAGAGATGTTAAAGTAGAGCTGCTGAAATATAATTTTCTAGATAGATTTTTATATCTGCTATATCCAAACCGCCATAAACCAAAGGTCAGAGTAAATTTCAAATATAGAGGAACAACCAGAATAGATACTTATAAATGAGGAGGAATTATGAAAGGACTGCTTTCCAGACAAGAACTCGCAGATAAGCTTAATGTTCCCCTAACCATCATTGAGAAATACATAAAAGAAGGAATGCAGGCTGTCCCAGGGACGGACCTGTTTAGCTGGTACCAGGTTAAAAAGTTCATTCAACGGAGGATCCAACATGAGACAATCGAAGGCTAAAAAAGACCGTAGAAATGCTTTTAAAATCCATACCAGGATAATGGCAAACATGAGCTTTTTAGATAGATTGGCCTATCTCAACGGATCTTATTATGGGCCATTGATCAGGACCTTGAGAAATATAAAAAACCATCGGCATCACTTCGAATGGGAGAAATACCTGTTTTGGTTCGATGTAGTTATACTCGTTCTTTTGCCTTATTTAATCATTATCTGGAGGTGATAGATGAAAGCTCTCGGTATATTGATATCTACATTTATGATCATATTTTCAGGAGCACTTATTTTCATCATGATCGATGATTACACACCTGGTGAATTGCTGGATTTTGATGGGCCAGGCATATTTCAAGCGATCAGCAATTTTTGGAAGAATCAGGGTACACAAATCGTTATCTTACTTATCTGCATTGTATTAATACTGCTCATATTGAGAAATCATATCATTAAAACTACCAGGATCTATCAGCAGATTATAGCCAGTCAGCATGAATTATTGGAATCCTATAAAAGAGAAATAGGATATGAGCAGCAATTCAAAGATCAAGCCTTAAAGAATCTGGATGAAATGACAGCTCATTATGAAGCTTTAAAAAACGAGATTGAGCGGTTAAAACAATCCTATGAAAGAATCACAAATACTGAGAAAACAGCTTAAAATTATGATTAATCCAAGCTATTTACGACCGAATAGCCATTAACAAAGGAGATAACCATGTGGATGACAAGTAAGGGATTAGCGGAATTACTCGGAATATCCGAGCGTTCAGTTCAAAGAAGAGCAAAAAAAGGAGAATGGGATATTCGTTATATCCCCGGCACTGGTCGAGGTGGCAAACAATTGGAAATATTTTATTTAACTAACGACACTAACGACACTAACGACACTAACGACACTAACGACACTAACGACACTAACGACACTAACGACACTAACGACACTAAC
>JAFGOZ010000056.1 GCA_016926235.1 Bacteroidales bacterium
CATTGCTCCTGGGCAGTGGTAACAAAGGAAGAGGGGCGATCTTTACAACTTTATTCAGGCTCTCATCCGTACCCGTTTCCTGCTGCAACTGTAAATCTTTTTTCAATGCATATTTCGGGCGTATGATACGACGGACATACACCTCTCCGGGCTTATTTTCCAGCTGCTCCGTTATCTCTTCGCCGATACGTATCCAGTTCTCGTCTATTCCTTCAGGTTCGATGACTTCTACCTCACGGCGAAGATCCTCCGGAAGAGGTAAACGTACAGGCTGTTTTTTATCATTTTCCGGATTTTTGCGCTTGTAAGATATTATTTCACGGGATACCTCGCTGATTACTGCTTCTTCTTCCGGTAGTATCTCCAACCCATTAAAATCGATCTTCCGCTGTGCCGGGTCAGAAGGTATATACTTTTCACTTGATGATTTCCAGAACTTCCGCCTGAACCATGCCAGCTGGTCGGTTAATTTCCTGATTAAACGGTCTTTCTCCTCTACAACTTCTTTATAATGGGCAATCTCCTTTTCAGCCTTGGCCAGTGCCCCTTTGTCTGCCTGGCGTAATTTGGAAAGCTCCTGATAAAGCTCATCACGCTCAAGAAGGAGGGCCTCCAGTAATGTATCTTTATCAGCTTTATTATCCACAGTTCTCTTTCCGTTTTTGTCTTGTCAAAGATAACAAAACAAACCCTGGAAACAAACTGATACAATGTTAATAACTAACTGAATAACAGTTTTTTATTAACAATTATATGCGATTTTAAACTCCTTGTTTTTACACTTTGAACCATAGTCATTAGATCCTGCCAGTTTATGGTTATCGAGGTGGTATTTTCATCAAAAGCCGGCAGCTTAAAACGGCCTGATTCCAGTCTCTTATGATAGATTACGAGCCCTGCATATTCCATATGCAGGATTTTCATCACATTCTGGTGACGGTTCATGAAGATAAATACCCCTCCGTCGCGTACATTCTGATTCATCAGGGAGTTTACCACTCCGCTCAGGGTGTAAAAACTTTTGCGCATATCTACCGGAAGTGGATACAGGTAATACCGCAGTGAAGCATGAAGATGGAACATAAACTCAGTCTAACAGGGATACCAGTGAACGCAGACCTGCCAGGTCCAGGGTGTGTCTTATTCTCAGGGTTGTTCCGTTTGGATAGGCGATTTCCAGCGGTGTATTATCCATGTCAGGTACAGGTTGCTGAACCGAGGCCGGGCAGGCGGCTGATCCTGGAGCCCTGACAAGTAGTGGTATAAAGCGTCCGCTGCCGGCATCCTTACGGAGCTTCTTTTGCCAGTAATAGAATGTAGATGGTGCTATGCCTTCGTTGGAACAAAAACTCCTGACACTTAATCCCGACTCCTTCTTCCGCTGCAGAAGAACTGTCATCTTTGAACTGCTTAACATTGATTTTTTGCGGCGAAAGGTAAACGGTTCCTTCCGGCAACAAAAGACGTATTAGACCGGATGCTTACGAAAGAACAATCGCATATTAAAAGTGAGATTGTTAAGAAGTATTTCTGGGCTTGGGGTAAAATAATAGGTTGCCGTGCTCCTAAAATCGCTTATATAGACCTATATTCTGGACCTGGAATATATATAGACGGAAGCAAATCTACTCCAATTCTAGTTTTAGAAAATGCCTTGAGAGACGAGTTAATGAGCCAGAAACTAGTGGCAATTTTCAATGATACTGATCCAAAATTCACTGCATCACTTGAACAAGCAATCTCAGAGATACCTGACATTTCTAAGCTTAAGAACAAACCGACTGTTATGAATATCACAGTTGGTCAAGATCTTGTGGATGAGTTTAAATCATTGGTTTTTATTCCAACTCTATTATTTGTTGATCCTTGGGGATATAAGGGATTAACGCTGGAACTAATTGGCTCTGTTCTGAAAGACTGGGGCTGCGATTGTATCTTTTTCTTTAATTATGTCCGAATCAATGCTGGATTGAACAACACCAAATTTGATAGTCATATCGATTCTATTTTTGGAAAAAAAAGAGCACAAGAACTTAGAAAAGTAATAAGCAAAACAAGACCCCATAAAAGAGAGGAAGTAATTCTTACGTATTTGAAAGATGCCTTAAAAGAAATTGGTGGCGAATATGTTATAAGTTTTAAATTTTTCAAAACTGAGAAAAGATTATCAAGCCATTTCCTCATTTTCGTTTCGAAAAGTCCACTTGGATATAAAATAATGAAAGGAATTATGGCTGAGTTTAGTAGTCATAAATATCAAAATGTGGCAACATTTGAATATAATCCACACAGAGTAGACTACGGATTTTTTCAACCAACACCACTCGATGACTTAATACAGGATTTATTATTCAAGTATTCTGGTCAGCGGTTAACAGTTGAAGAAATTTTTCAATCTCATAATATTGGGACACCTTACATTGAATCAAACTATAAAGAGGCTTTGCTTTCTTTAGAGGAATCTAATATGATAGATGCCAATCCTACTTCCGACAAAAGACAGAAAAGAAACGGTAAGCCAACAATGTCAAACAATGTAATAATCACTTTTAAAAAGCCAGAATAAAAACTATAAGACTATATTTGCGCCCCAAGAACCTGAACTTTAATGACGACAATCAGAGATAATAATCTTAACAAAGAGAAAACACCAAAAAGACCTTTCGGAACAAAAGAATGGGCTGATGTGAATTTCAATTTCATAAATGGCTGTACCCATGATTGCAAATATTGTTACAGTAAAGAAATGGCAATTAGATTTGAAAGGAAAAGTCCAGATACATGGAAAGATGAAGAATTACGAATAAATGATCTAACGAAGACTATTTCTATAAAGAATAAGCTTGTCATGTTTCCATCATCACATGATATAACTCCAAAATACCTCAATGAATCAATTACAATAATTAAAAAACTTATTGACTCAAAAAACAAAGTACTTATTGTAACCAAGCCTCATTTTGAGTGTGTTAAAAAGATTTGTCGGACATTTGATAAGGAGAAGAATAACATCCTATTTCGTTTCACAATTGGATCATCGAATTCCTCAATTCTAAAATTTTGGGAGCCTGGTGCGCCATCATTTCAAACTCGAATTAAAAGTTTAAAGTATGCCTTTGATATGGGATTTAAGACTAGTGTATCCTGTGAACCAATGCTTGATTACAATATTGAAAAGTTAATACAAAAGATACTCCCATTTATAACAGATTCAATTTGGATTGGCAATGCGAACTTTCTTATTAAAAGACTTAGAACAAATGGGATTACAGATCAGGAAACTATCAAAAAGGCAAATGAATTGGTGATTTGGCAATCAAATAAAGATAATATCCTGAGAATATATGACTTGTACAAGAATAATAAAAAAATAAAATGGAAGGACAGTATTCAAAAAATACTTGATAAACATATTTAACTGATTATTAAATAAGTACAACCCCTAACACGGACAAAATGGGTAAGTTGTTCGTCACATATTTTGCTTTTGCTCCTACACTCAAGACAGCTTTGTAACGGTTCTTGCACCGGGACACGCGCATCTTCCCTCAATAAAAATCCAGTATACCTTGACAGTTTTCTGGCTCCGATCAAAATTGTACCGCGATAGCGCCAGAATTCAATAAAATTTGTACTTAGATACCAAAAACACGCGCCAAATCCTCCTTGCACCGTGATAAATTTCTTGCTAAAGTACTTGGATTCTGCTCGATGCTTGCTTCGGATTACACCTACTAAAACATACCACCGGGCCGTTAGAATAAGGTACGATTGGTTTATAATCATATCTCATTTAAGAATCTGAAAAAAACTTTCAAAAGTTGGGTTACCTTTTTCATAAGTGGTTATTAAAAGATGAAAATCAATTATTAATCTTTTAAAACTAACTACAATGAACACTTTACAGAGACAAATTACCGAGATTATCGATTCTGCAGATGAAAAAATTCAGATTGCAGTATCATGGTTTACTGATGAAACTATTCTCAGGAAACTAATCGAAAAGGCATCGAGTCTGGAGATCGAGATCCTGCTCAGCGCTGATGAGATCAACCTGCTTAGGCATAATTACTTTAGGGAGTTGATAGATCTTGGCGTTACAGTCAAGAAAGTAGGTTCAAGTTCACCATTAGACGGAGACTTCATGCATAGCAAATTCGTTATTGTTGATAATAGCTATGCGATAGGTGGTTCCTACAATTTTACCACGAATGCCAGGAGCAATTATGAAACATTTAAAAGGTGGGATAGATCCGAACTTAATGGAACAATAAATGAGTACAAAGAATGGATTTCCAAGGCAGTTCATTTCTTTGACGGGATAAATGATCCGGAGTCAATCGTAAGAAAACTTAAGGAGAAATTTGTTCAGGAGCAAAAGAGAAATTTAAACCTTCTCAGAGATATAAGAAACTTTGAGTTTTCAGAGAAGGAATATATTCAGAAAAGGGAAAGCGACTTAAACAAGGTCGCTAAAACCAACCTTAATACTGATCAGTCGTTTGTAAAGGAAAAAGCAGATAAGATAAGGTCAGTTGCAGAATCCTTTAGTAAGCAGAAGACTGTTATTACAAATGCTGCAACCGTAGGATCGACTGGGATTGGAGCAGTACAACCTCATAAGTTTCATGGTGGCTCTGCTTTAACTCAGTGTCGCCAGAGAGTTAAAAATCATTATGCACTTTCTTCATACCAGAAATACCATATTGATAAAACATATAATTGCTTCAAAACAAGGATTAATGATGGAGTACTCGTTTGTACAGGAGAAATTCAGCCAGATCCTTTGTGCAACTCTTATAAAATAAGAATCGAATATATGGCAGGAAACCAGCCTCAGGTTTATATCAAATCGCCAGAATTGATTGAAAGTAATCAGATCCATGTCTACAGAGAAGGATTCCTTTGTTTGTTTGACCCCTCAGAAACCAGGTGGAAAGACAACATGAAACTTTCTGAATATACAATTCCCTGGTTGGTTGAATGGATACTCTATTATGAGCTCTGGCAATTAACGGGCAAATGGGAAGGTCCCGAATCCAGCCATACTTTACCCAGCTAAAGCAAATCCCTGTACTTTAAAAGACGTTCTTTAAAATTCTGAATAATTCCTTAGGCCATTTCTTCAACCTTCATTTCAAAAAGTTAGAATTGTTCTATCTTTATTGAATGGATCCAGAAGGATTACCCATAAAGACAATTCTGAATGAGAAGGTTATCATCCGGTATTATGATGATCTGAGGGCAGCTTTTGTTTCGTATTTCAGGAAGAAATATAATATAGACACTGAAACAATTTCAGACATCTATCAGGAGACATATTATATAGTGTTCAAAAAAGTAAAACACAAACAACTTGCTGAACTAAGTTGCACTCTTAAGACCTATGTATATTCAATTGGGTCTAACCTGCTTCTGAATGAATTAAGGAGTAAGAAATTACTGACTGACAATCTGGAAAAATCACTGGAGAGGGAAATTTCTCTTGATAGGAATGTTATGGAGGAAGAAGAAGAATATATTAAGAAGACATCAATAATTAATGAGGCCGTTAACAAGCTGACAGATATTTGTAAAAGCATTATTAAAATGTTTTACTGGGAAAAAATGAAATTATCAGATATACTATTTAAGCTCCCAGGACATCAATCAATTGATGCACTTAAGGTGCAAAAATATAAGTGCATGAAAAAATTAGAAGAGTCTGTCAAGGCTCGATTTAATGCTGAGAGAATGAATTAAAAACTCCGTCATGGAAAAAGAAATTACAAGGCAGGAGAAGATTGATGCTTATTTATTAAATCAGATGAGTTCATCTGAACGTGCTGAATTTGAATTACAGTTTGATTCTGATCGGGAACTTCAGGAAGAAATCAGAATTCAGAAAATGATCATTGAAGAAATTAATGATAGAGAGTCATTTCTTTCATTGATAGATCAAAAGAAGAAGAAGAAAGTTTTAACGAGAAAAATTTGGAGAGTGATATCAATAGCTGCAGTATTTACAGGATTATTGGGATTTTTCATTATTCAACCAACTACAATATCAAATAAAAATATTTATTCAGCATTTTCAGATATTCAACCCGGTATAATAGAAAGAGAAAAAGTATCAGATCCATTAAGAGGAGAAGAATATATCATACCTGGTCTATCAATGACTGATTCCGAATTTGGCATCAAAGGATTGGACTACTTTGTGAGGGAAGACTATATAAATGCTTCAAGTTCATTTCAACAGATACAGAATATTAAGACTTATCCCGAATTAATGCTGTATATGGCAATTTCACAATTGAAATCACAACAATCTTCCAGTGCCTTAATAAACCTTGAATATTTATCAAGTTTAAAGGACTTTAAATCTGCAGAATTGGCTAAATACTATTTGTCACTTGGGTATATAAATACCGGGAAGATATTGAAAGCCAGGCCAGTTCTTAAAGAAATAGCCAAAGCGAAAGGGACATATTCGACAAAAGCTTCTGAAATGCTATCAAAAATGCGTTGGTTTTAAATTACAGGTCATGATATATTTTTTAGTCGCATTAGTATGCTTTATCATTTATAGTCTTGTCGTAGACTGGCTACGGTTTAAGGGCAAAAGTGAAAGAGCATCTTATGAGGTTGATAAATATAATTACCTGATAGAAAAGGAACCATCAAATCCAATGTATTACTGCAAGAGGGGTACAGCATATCAGATTAGACAGAATTTTATAAACGCAAACCTCGATTTTAGAAAAGCGTTGGAACTGATAGAGGAAGGATCACCAGTTGAAAATAAAGATATGGTAATTGGTAAGCTTAAAATGAATATTGGATACACGGCTAAACCATTATCATGGTCGAAAAATGGTCCGAAAGATCATAGGAAAAACTTTTTAATGTATTCTTTAATTGACAGATTAGGGAACATGCGGTATAATTTTTAAATCTTAATTTATGGTCTGGATAGTAATTATTTCTTTCCTGGTTTTAATAATCGGTAAATTCCTCTGGGATCGTGCAAAAATGGAACGCAGGATTCTAAGAGAAGGCGGGATGAGAAAAAAGTATGAAACCTTTATAAATCTGATACTTCAACAAGATAAGGAAGCCAGAGTGATCAATGAAAAACCTTCTGACATCAGTATAGTCCTGACTACAATGAGTGGCAAAGTAATTATCAATATTCTGGCAACTTTCAGATCAGTTACTGTTACCTGGCTACTTGAAAGTTACCTGCTTGGTAATTATAAATTAATGTGGGAGTTTGACACAAACGAAGATCAGGAATATATGTTTGAAAGAATGAATAAAGAAATTAATGCACATATGGAAAACAAAAATTTTGAAAATCGTTTGCAGGATGGTATAGGTAAGGTGACAGGAAAATACTTCAAGGATCAATAAATTATAGATTTATAATGCTAAGAATTAAAAATTTACCCCTGCTTCTGATTTTCTTCTTCCTGTTGTATATTTATTTAAATCTGGAGCTTCTTATCTGGGATATTCTTAATCCCGGAGGTTTCTGGGGTATTATCTGGTTCTATCTGCTTTCGTTTCTCCTACTGGCTTCCTTTTTTATTATATGGGATATTCTTGATCTTGTAATAATGATGAGGAAGGTTGAGAAAGCTAAATATCGAAATCTTATTTTGGTTGGAGTTTTCCTTCTTTTAGGAACAGGTATATACTATGGAAGTGCCATTGCACTTCCGTGGATTTTCTATAACCGGTATAAATATATTGAGAGATCAGAGAAATTCTTTGATAAAGGAAAATATTCAGTTGCATTGGATTATTCTGTTAAAGTATTAAAGAAGGCCTCGCTGGAAAATGATCCTCGTTCAAAACTGTGGATTGTACCATATCTGTATGGCAGATCAAAAAAGGGGATAGAAAGAAAACACTTTAGATATTATCAGGCTGCGATAAATAATTCATACTGCCTGCAAGCAATTGGAAATCAAAACAGAAAAGCTATAGAGGGTTATGATGGAATAATTAATTTTAGTAAAGAATACTTTCCGGATAAACCGCAATATCTCATTTTACCACTAATGGGCAAGGCAATGATTTATCTGGCTGATGGCAAAAATGTTGAATCCGAGAGATGCTTTAATGAGCTTACGACATATGTAAACACGATAGACAGGAGTGATGTTGATAATATGGTCCAAACTCTATTATTCTATTCTATTTATGCTCAAAAAAATGGCGACTATGATAAATCTTTCAGGCTCAGAAAACAAGCGCAGGAAGTTTATTTAAATTCTGGCAAATCACTGGAAAGTACAATTTATTTGTCGCTTGTACTTAATGTCGCTTCAGATCTCATAAATAGTGCCAATTACGAAGAAGCAAAAAAGATTCTCATAGAGAATAAAAAAACTGCAAGGAAAAGAAATGACCGTGTTATTTATCTTAATTACCTTAAGCTGGAAGCTCAAATTGCAGAAGATGAAGGAGATTTAATAATATCAGAAAGAATACTTAAAGATATTCTTAAAAGAATCAAAAAGAATCAAGGTATAAAGCATCTGGATTATGCAAAAAGTTTGTATGATTTGGCTTTGTTTGATTTTCGGAATGGGAAGATTAGTTCTGCTTCTGAAGAATTCTCTGAAGCTCTTAAATTGGTAAAGGAAAACAGTCCAACTAGTAAGCCTGTTTATTACAAGATTCTTTTAGGCAAAGCTTTAAATGACTTTGCAGAGAGTGATTTTGGTGAAATAGAAACGAACCTGAGTGAAATAGAGAGTTTCTTATATGATCAAATCAACGAAAACTTTTTATTCCTGACAGAAGATGAGAGAGAAAAGTACGTGCTCTCACTTTCAGGACAGATTGATTTAATTAATTCAGTTTATATAGGTATTAACAAGCGGAAATTAGTCAGTAAGATCTATAACAATATCTTATCCACAAAAAGCATTGCACTTCAGTCAAATCAATATTTGAGGAGGATAATTTTAAATTCTCAAAATTATAATTTGATAAACCAATTTGAGACAATTGTTAAAGAGAAGGAAAAATTATCTGCTATAAACTTTACGGATCCTAAAAACCTTTCAGACTATAGCCAACTGAAACTATCATTATTGACAAAAGAAAAAGAACTTTTCAATGAAATACATAGCCTTCCGGGGTTCAGACAGTTTGATGTAAATGCCATCTCCTGGGAAGATGTCCGATCTTCTTTGAAAGAAAACGAAGCAGCAATAGAGTATATTAAACTGCCTTCAAAACCAACCGATTATTCAAAAAAAACATACTATGCACTTATCCTCCGGAAAGACTACGATATACCCTTACTAATAAAACTATTTGATGAAGAAAAGGTTGAATCGTTGTTAACCAGAAATGGAAGCACAAAAGAAAGAATTACCGCAATTTACAGCGATACTAATATAAAAGATCTTTATAATCTGATTTGGGCACCTGTTGAAAACCATTTACAAGGAATCAACAAAGTTTACATTTCACTTTCAGGTATACTCCATCAAGTTTCTTTTCCAGCGATTTTAACTAAAAATCGAGAAGAAATAGTCTTCTTGGGAAGTACGAGGTCAATAGCTGATAGCAGCACCAATGGGTTTATTAACAAAGAATCCTCTACCATCCTTTATGGGGGAATAGATTATAATTTTGATGCAATCACAACTACAGGCAAATTAACAGATAGATCTTCACTAAATGATCTTCAGTCTCTGATTTCCAGAACAGGTTTTAAGAATCTTCCAAACACTAAAGAAGAAATTGAAAAGATATCAGTTCTATTCAAAGAAAAAGGGTTTTTCGTAAGTCTGATCTCTGGGAGGGATGCAACAGAAGAATCTTTTAAAGCACTATCGAATAAGAATGTTGACCTAATCCATTTTGCGACACATGGATATTACTATCCGACACAAAATAAATTAGAATCGTTAAGTCCAGTTTTAGGAAATGAGATCAATTCTGAGATGCAAAATCCTTTATTCAGAAGTGGGCTTTTACTAGCTGGAGCAAACAATCCTCATAATCCGGGAGATAATATGGATGGAATTCTTACGGCTTTTGAAATATCTAACAGCGATCTGCATACGGTCGATTTAGTCGTTCTGTCAGCCTGCGAAACAGGACTGGGCGATATAAAAGGTAATGAGGGTGTATTTGGACTTCAAAGGGCATTTAAAATGGCTGGTGTAAGAAGTATAATAATGAGCCTCTGGAAGGTGCCAGATTTACAGACTTCAGAACTCATGGAATTATTCTATAAATTTTACATCTCAGGCAATTCAAAACAGATGTCCCTTAATATGGCTCAGAAAGAACTAAGAGAAAAGTATGAAAATCCTTTCTACTGGGCGGCTTTTATTGTAATGGAATGATTTATTACCCGTGTTTGAAAAGTTGAACTACTTTGACGGCACTGTATACAAGAGTCCTGGATAAGGTTTTAAATAAATGGGTATGGCCAAATTTATGAATTAATATTGGAGATATCTTATAATAACTATCAATAATAAATCTCCCAATTTTGCTGGTTGATAAGTATTTGTCCCGGAAAAGTCTTAATTCTATGACTTCAGGTGAATCATAACTGCCATAAATGTAAGTTGAAATAAAGCACCCTGTAGTTGGTTTGAATCTTTTCTCTATCTGAGAAATTGTATTTAATAAACTGGCTACTTGAGATCTTATATCTTGGCTTAATTCCAATTGTTTTAAAGATGTTAGTACCCAGGCAGATTCTGAAAGATCTTTCTTAATTTTTTGGACTTCAGGATCGCGGAGGTGTTTTCTGAAATCACTCGCAAAAGTTATCATTTTCCCATTGTTGATTGGGAAATTAATTATCCCTATCACTGCAAAGGCCACCCCTTCATTTAACTCAATAAATGAGCTATCGCTCGTCCTTATCTTTTGCTTTAACGTATTTAACCTTTCCTTATTCCGGCTCAAAAAATCAATTGCCAATGGTATAGGATTTTCATGCAATTTCATGGCTATCTCAAGCGCTTTTTCTTTGTTAACATCAGTTTCTGCGCCCATCATTGCGCCCATCGATTGACCAAGTTCCTCAACATCATCACGAATTTCATTTGCAATTCGGTTGGTTTCAGGATCAGAGTATATTATCATAATTTATGTTTTTTAAGTTATCTATTGAAAATATCTATGTTGATAATTACTTGACAATTAATCAACATTTATGCTGTACTGCTTTATTTTCCCTCGAAGAGTGTTGATAGATCCATATCCTAAAGTTAACCATGCCTGCCTTTGATTCCCTTTTTTAAGTTTTAAAACTTTCTCAATATGCCTTTTTTCTACATCTTCCCATCTCAAAGATTCTTCAATAGGCACTTCTTTAAATCTAACTGGAATATCGGATTCCTTTATAGTTCCTGAGTAACAAGCATATAAATTTTCAATAAGGTTTTCAAGTTCACGAACATTTCCAGGCCATGGGTAACTTAAAAGAAATTGATGCACCTCATTACTTAATTTTAAGGGTTGATTCTTTTTCATATCCAGTTGTTTCTTTTTAATAAAAAATCCTATTAATTCTTCCAACTCTTCGGATCCTCTTTCCACAAGATCTGGAAGTCTAAGTTCTGTAACTACAAGTCTGTAAAAGAGATCCCAGCGAAATTTTCCTTCGCGACACATATCAACCAGATTTTTATTAGTGGCTGAGATGATTCTTACATCAATTTTTTTTGAAACTCCTCCAATTGGCTGAATTTCTTTCTCCTGAATAACCCTGAGAAGAGATTGTTGCATGTATGGCGATATATCACCAATCTCATCAAGAAAAATGGTTCCTCCGCTGGCAATCTCGAATAATCCAGGCATATCTTTATCGGCTCCTGTAAATGATCCTTTCTTATATCCAAACAACCGTGATTCAAGGAGATTATCACTAAAAGCAGAACAGTTAATAGTTTCAAAGGGTTTCTTTTTCCTGGGTGAATTTAAATGTATAAATCTTGCTAAATGCTCTTTTCCGGTCCCGGTATTTCCTTGAATATGAACCGTAGTTAAATCATTCTGCGCTAGTAATCCTGCTAAATCATAGACCGCCTTGATGGACTTTGTTATTACATAATCCTCTCTCATGCCCCTTTCCTGAAGGAGTTTCTCCCTAAATACCATAGTTATGGGAGCCGCAGACTGTTCGACATCCATGACTATAATATCAGGTTTCCCTGACTTTGATTTTTCTGCTGGTCTTGCTTGAATAATTCTCGTTTTTAGCTTCAACGTGGTGTGGCAGATGTACCATGCTACCTGCATTGTTGGCGTACCCGGTGAAGCAAAAATATCTATCTCATCCTTACCGATTTCAAGTAAGAAGTTCTCCACTTTGGGTTTGATCTCGGACAAGTTTATTGGGTCATTTATCCCCATTTCAATTTTATCTATCTGATGATCCGGATATTCTCTCTTTATCTCATTAATAAGCATTTCTGCCCCGGTTTTATCGCCTTTACCAGAGAACAGAAGTAAGTGTTTGTCATAATTCCAGAAATGCTTATGCATATTGAAATTTGGACCATTTTTTTTCACACCTTTTAGTGCCCCATTTTCAGGAGAACGTTCAAAGTCATTATTGTATGCAAGCCAGGAAACCAGAGTTTTCATAATATCAAAATTTGATATAATATACAAATTTTTGATAAGATAGATACAATATCAAAGAATTAACACCCATTTCCTTTTTTTCTCTGGTTTAGAAAAAAGTTTAATAAAATGGATCTGTTGTAGAAAATTCAATTGTCTTCAGTTATTCCTTAAATGATTCCAGGATTTACAATTACTTAAATGTTCTTGATATTATCATCACTTTCACTTTCCTCATCGTTGTCATATAGTTCAATATTCTGATCCCTAGAGGCAAGCATTTTTTCTGCATCTGCTGCAGGTAACTCGTGGACATTTATTAACTTACGTCTGATAGCTCTGGCTCTGGCTCCAACGAGTTTCTCTATATTGCCACTAGCCATATTAATCTGTTTTTGAGCAGCATCCAGGACTTTCTCAAAATTGCCAAATTCCGTTTTTACTGCACCCAGAATATTCCAAACTTCACTTGACCTTTTCTGCACTGCAAGAGTACGAAATCCCATCTGCAGGCTACTCAGGAATGCTACAAGGTTTGAAGGACCCACAACAGTAACATTATAATCACGCTGCAGTTGTTCGAATAAACCAGTTCTGGTAAGTATTTGAGCATAAAGACCTTCTGTCGGAACGAACATAATGGCAAAATTTGTTGTCACAGGAGGAACGATATACTTTTCGCTGATAGTTTTGGCGGACTTTCTAACACTATTATCAAAGAGTGTTTCAGCTTTGTTGATCTCTTCCTTTGAATAATCGGAAATATTTTCATATATCTCAACTAATCTTTGGTAATCTTCCACAGGAAATTTTGAATCGATTGCCAGGAAGAGAGGTTCATCAGGATTTTCATTCCCCGGGAGTTTGACTGCAAATTCAACGCTTTCTGTGCCTCCTGCTTTGATATTTGCATTCTTGACAAACTGATCAGGTGATAAAAACTGTTCAAGGATACTGCCTAACTGAAACTCGCCAAGAATGCCTCTTGTTTTAACATTGGACAATACCTTTTTCAGATCACCCACACCTACTGCCAACTTTTGCATATCACCCAGACCCTTGTAGACCTGCTCTAATTGGCCCATAACTACTTTGAAAGATTCAGTAATCCGGTTCTCAAGTGTTTTTTGGAGCTTTTCATCAACAGTCTCCCGCATTTTCTCCAGTTGAGAATTGTTATCGAGTTGAATATCTTTTAGCTTGCTTTCAATGGTCTCTCTCATCTTTTCGAGTCTTCCTTCGATTGATCCTAGTGATTTTCCCAATTCATCACGGTTATCTTTAGCAACCTTTGAAGATTCATCTCTGCTGCGTTGAAATTCATCTTTAAGCGAATCGTCGACCTTATCAAGGCTATTCCTAAAAACTGCCAAGGATTCCTTTATTACTTGGAATTGTTCAGGATTCTTCTGAACTATTAAGATCCAGACAAGTAGAAAAAGAGTTATCAGAAAAAGTGTCGAAATGATAATTATTGAGGTTGTTGTCATAGAATAAATATTTGATGTTTATGAATAACATGCCTTTCGGAATCAGGAATCGATTTCCAAAATATAGGCCAAATTGCAAATAGTTGAATATAAGCAAATAAAAATATATTATAATATCAATAAATAATAATATATATCATTATATGATATTAATATAAATGTCATATATCGATAACAAAAGTTCCAGGATCTAATACTAGTTGTAAATTGTAAAATTCTTTAAAGAAAATCTTCTTACGAAGGACAAGTTTTTATACCTGGCTTTTTAAAATGGCAGTTCTTTATTTTCAAGTATTATGTCAGTTTCCGGGATGTTTAAGCACCAAGCCGCAGGATAATTTTTCTTGAGTTCTGTATTATCAATCTGAATACGATACATTTTCCTTCGTGGCAAATAAAAAATACTTCCGATGCCACCCTTATTATTAATGCGTTTATTTTTCACATAGACATAGACAATGTCCCTGTATCCGGCAGCTTCAAGTGCTTTAACACGATCAGCTAAACAGGGATTATCTCTTATGATTGAAGACATTTCTGTTTCAACTTGAATGATTGTCTTATTCATAATCATTTTTATTCATTTGATTGTTATTTGTGCTGAACAATTCCATTATTTCTTTCTCCTTCTTGCGTTCAAAGTATTTTATCGAGTGAATTAATTTCCACCAGTAATGTCTGAAAAACCTGACCCAAATTATTTCATACCATCGGCTGGTTCTTTCGTGACGGCATATGTATAATTCTCCATTGTCGTCTGGCAATTTTTGATTTTTAGTAACACCTGAATAGATATAAACTATTCCTGCAATTGTTTTACCAATTTCTTCAAATGATTTAATTGAATAGCATTCATACATTACTTTATCGAAGTAATGCCATGCCCAATCTTCCGTTTCTGCGAAAATGTAACACCAGTTACCACTTTCAATCTCTGCCTTATAAACTTTCATTCCTTGAATATTTAAGCTCTACATTTATATTTATCATAGTCATCTGTTCGACTACATTAATAAATATGTTAGTAGGCAAGCAAAAGGACTATTCTTAACATTATTTAACAATTACTTAACAAAAACAAAAACCACAAACCATATTTGCTTGCGGGGTAGGACATAACATTGCTTCAATCTGTAATTTCAACTTGACCTTGATTTGGGTTGTAGTTATGCAATTAGATTTAATCAGAGTTCCACACGAATCCAGGATTCATTCAGTGATTATAAGTAATGGATATCATAAATTATGTGCATTTTATGTACCACTAATGAAAATGGCTTTGCAAATATCTGATTTGCAAGGCCATTTGATTTTGATAGTCGAGGTGAGAAACTTAAATGTGTGTTTCGCCCCATCTTTGAATATAATTTGCTCACAAATATTTAAGCAACTTGTTTATTAAAATAAGCTACTATTTACTTTAGAAAATTAATATTTTGTATTTTTGAAGTAAATATTTGCTTATATGGAATTTAATCTAACCAGAAATTTCAATGATATTTTTGCCGCGGTTTCCAACAAGGGTGTTAAGCGTACTGCCTTTGCCAAAGCTATGGGTTATAGTTCTACTTCTCAGCTGGCAGCAACACTTGAAGGTGAGGCAATGATCAGCACGAAGGCAATTATAGAACTTGTTAAGAATTTCAATGTCAGTCCAACCTTTCTATTCACAGGACAGGGGGATGTGTTTCTGACAGATGAATCTGAAATTGAGAAATTGAGAAAAGAGAACCATGTTTTAACTCAAAATAATGATGCATTGGTAAAAACAACATTTGAGTTGAACAAAATCATTCAGGAAATGGATAAGAGGTACATTGATTTGATTGATATAACAAGTACTGCTATTAAATATCATAAGGAGCATAAGGATGATCTACCGGAGGTTGAAAAAAAGGAAAGTTCTTTGAAACGAAATAAAAAGTAATTTTTTACTTAAAATCATGGTGGCCAAATAAAAAAGTAATTAATTACTTTTTGCTATTTGCCCCAAACGCCCCAAAATCTGCCCCACAACAAAAAAACCCCATTGAAAATCAAGGGGTTTTAGTGGGGTTGAGGTCGGTAGCGGATTCGAACCGCTGTCCCTGGTTTTGCAGACCAGTGCCTAACCGCTCGGCA
>JAFGOZ010000505.1 GCA_016926235.1 Bacteroidales bacterium
AACAGAAGGAATAAAAGCAGAAAGAGATAATGGATTAATACTAATGTAAGTCCCCTGTGGTAGTCTAGCATACTTTTCAGTTTCACTCGGCGTTTGGCTGAACATTCTATTCGGAAAGAAAAGAATAAATAATATTATAATGTAATATTTCCAGATTTTCATTTGTTTAATTTTATTTGATTTCTAAAAGTTTAGAATATTTAATTCATCAACACAAATAAATCATTAATGAATTGGAATACTGCAATACAAATATTGTTCACTATTTTCTTTGCGGATAATGTGATTCCCTCCGGGATCTGAAACACGTATCTCTCCCTTGTAGAAATATTCCCCTTCCTCACCAAACCGGTTAGAGGTAACAATCCAGGCATTGTATTTACGCGATAAATCGCTTGCATATGTGAAAAAATCTTCTACAATATCATCAGCATAGCTGGTTATAACTAGTTTGCATTTATTCTGAACAACTTCTTTTGTTAGCTTACTGTTTTCCTGATCTTTACAGATCACAATCCCGGTTTTAACACCGTTGATATTCACTACTGTAAGCTTATTTCCTGGCTCGAAACCTGCATCACGGTCAGATGGAGTTAAATAGGTTTTATGGTGTATTGCAAGGATTGTTCCATCAGGTCCAATTATTGGTTGCGCATTGTATAGTTTTCCATCCAGTAATTGATTCATCCCAAAAGTTATATAAATGTTATACATTGTTGCCAGTTCAGCGATGCGGTTTGTTGTGGAGCCTGGTATGGTCTCTGCAAGCTCTTTCTGGTACGATTCCTGTTCAACAGGATCCTCATACCAGCCAAGAATCATCTCCCCAAATACAATTAATTCTACTTCAGAATTCTCGGTGACAATTTGTTCTATGAAATATTCCATTTTCAGGATATTATTCTCCTTAAGCTTGTCACATTGCATGGATACACTTGCTACATTTAATCTTATTGACGAGCCACTGGTATCATACTTCACATTACCAGTCAGGCTTTTCATAGGAGCAAAATAGTCGTACTCACTACAGGTTGTGAATAGCAAAAGTGAAGTAATTAAAAATATATTAGAACAATAATTTTTCATAGTGTTTAGGATTATTATGTTTAAATTTTTGCATTAGTGATTTCAGTTGTATTCAAAGAAGGTAGTAAGTTGAAGGAACAAACAGATTTAACAATTTAAATTATATAAAGATGCCCATAATTATTAATCTTGATGTAATGCTCGCAAAAAGAAAAATAAAACTGAATGAACTATCAGAATCAGTTGGAATTACGATATACAATGGGCAATTATTTATGCCGGTATGTCAGCGGCTGTAATATTACAGCTTCGCATAACTATGAACAAAAATTGCATAGTTTTGAATCGATACACTAAACCAACCGTATATTGTATCGTTCAACATAGTTTCACGAAATGCAAAATATTTATCCCCAAGATTATTCCAACCTTGATATACTTGGTTTTTAGCATGTAATTCAGGAGAATATACATAATAATCTTTATCGTATGCAAATATTAAGTTGTTTTTGGTCCAAAATCCATTTGAATTGATGACTTCCCCATATTCCATTATCAAAGGAGAAGATATTCTTTTTAAGATAGTATCCATACCATCACGGACAAACTTTAGTGATGTATCAGCTAATATTTCACAGTTAACAAGAGGGGTTACAGATGAAATAACATTCCTTAACATACGTCCACCATACATATAATCTTCTTGCGTAAAATCAACACCTGCGTCGTTAGAAACGTAATAAGATTTATTATCAGTTTCAGTATAACCAAGCTTTGCTTTAATAGTATCCCCAATTTCAATAATATCACCACATCCGGCATAATTACAAATCTTTTCATGTTTTTTGAATTAAACAATAAATCATAATAATTGTTAACAGAAATTGCGTATGACCGGCTGTTGGGCAAAGTTTCTTTTTTATAGATTTTTATGGTTTAATATCAAAAAACTGAATTCCAACTATTGTCAATAAAGTAGAGACCAATGCAAGTATAAGTATAACATACATCAATTTTCGATATGATACATTTCGGACAAAATTTCTCTTTTCAACGTGTAAATATCCGGAACATAGTGCGCTAATATATGCAATCAACCAGGCAATCCCAATCTCTGGTTGATTTTTACCTAGAAAATACTCTTGTATGGAGGGCAGAGTTTTTCTTATAAAGACATATACGACCAAATCTAATAACCAACTAAAGATAATCAGATATAAGCCTAGGATTGCTCCATCTTTTATCGGAGTTGTAGTGTTAATAAATCTGTAATAAATAATATGTGATAAAAGCAGAATTCCTACAATATCCATAAAATTTACAATTATATAATAAAAAATCAGACTATTACCAACAAGATAAGACAGGCCGTTTTTCACTTCTACAGGGAATGCAAACCATAAAAAGAACCCAATTATTCCTAATATGATATAAACTGAAAATACAACCAGTGTCATTAATGTCAGTTTTCTTAAAAAGCTATCATTCAATTTGGATTGAATATTGGATTTCAATGCAGCCATTTACAGGTTAGAATTTAAGTTATTACCTACTTATTATGACTAAAGGTAGGATTATTTTGAAATTTTGCCTAACGATTAGCAGCATGCGCCGTGACAAAGACATGAGGTATGCCGGCTTGTTAGCTGCAGCTAAACTTGGTAATCCACCCTTTTCTTCAAATTGAAACTCTTTATATGTAACTACATAGTTCTCATCAGGTATATATGAATGGCATGTCCCGAAACGTTTACCACCAGTAGATAAGTCTGCAAATCCACCAACTTCTAAAATAAGCTTTGATCTTGTACCAAAATTAAGTCTTAAACCAA
>JAFGOZ010000057.1 GCA_016926235.1 Bacteroidales bacterium
AGCCCGATGAAGACATAAATTATTGGTATTGCCTTTTTATTTCAGGAGGAACGGCCATTTTAATCACTACCATTTATGAAGGCATTGATTTTTTCAGACACTGGAAGCAATATATAATAAGGGCCGAACAGATTGAAAAAGCGAACCTGGTTGCCAAATATGAGACTCTCAAAAAACAGGTTCACCCGCATTTTCTTTTTAACGGGTTAAATACACTTATTGGTTTAATTGAAAACAAAGATCCAAAAGCCTCACAGTATGCACAAAACCTTGCCGATTTTTTAAAACAGTTACTTAGTTTGCAAAATCAAGAACTTATTACTTTAAGTGAAGAATTGCAGATGGTAAATCAATACAGATTTATACAACAAGTGAGATTTAACAACACCTTGAAAATTAAAATAGATGTTGATAAAGCATTAAATAACAAGCAACTTCCTCCTTTAGCTATTCAGATGCTTGTTGAGAATGCCATCAAGCATAATATTACTTCACAAAGTAAGCCATTGAATATTCAAATTAAAAACATTGATTCAATGATTTTAGAGGTTACCAATAACCTGCAACCAAAGAAGAGTGAGCATTCAGCAAAAGTAGGATTAAAAAATATGGAAGAAAGGTACAAATACATTACAGATAGAAAGGTTGAAATAATAAAAAATTCTGATAGTTTTACAGTTAAAATACCTTTAATATAAATTGCTCTAAATGAAAGTTTTAATAATTGAAGACGAACTCATTGCTGCAAACAGATTGAGAACCCAGTTATTGGAATTACGACCGGATTATTTCATTTTAAAAATTATTGACAGCGTAGAAGACAGCATTCATTGGTTCCAGACAAATCCTCATCCGGATGTTGTTTTTCTGGATATTCAACTTTCCGACGGAATAAGCTTTGAAATATTTGAGAAGGTAAAAACTGACAGCCTCATCATTTTTACTACTGCATTTGATGAATATGCCATCCGGGCTTTTGAATTACATGCTGTGGATTATTTGCTAAAACCTATATCTATTGAAAAACTATCCCAGGCTATTGACAAACTTGAAAAGCATCAGAATGCTTTTAATAGTGGCAGCCATATAAGCCAGTTAAACTCGTTGTTACAGACATTCAAAAATAAAGATCGAACACCTTACAGAATAAGATTTTTAATTAATAAAAATGACGGATATGTGCCTGTCCTTGCAGAGGATATTGCATATTTTTATACCCAAAATGACAACCTGTACTTAATTACTAAAAAAGGAGATTCTCATGTTCTTAACTTTACCTTGGAAGCATTACAAGAAGAGCTTGATCCCCTAAGATTTTGGAGAGCAAACCGATCATATCTTGTTTCTTCGGATTGTATTGTAAAGGCACATAATTACTTTAACTACCGGATCAAATTGGAAATTCATCCTAAACCTTCTGAAGATGTCATCATTAGCCGACAACGTGTTAATAATTTTAAGAAATGGTTTAACCGCTAAGAAAATTTAAACTGTAACTTACTAGGTAACTATAAGAATTAAAATTTATTAAGCATAGCTCTTTATACAATCATCGAGCGTGTTGTAGATTTCAAATACATTGTGAAGCTGCAGAAGCTTAAATAGTTCCATAACTTCAGAGGCAATGTTGCACAATTTGAATGAACCGGAGTTATTATTAGCTGTCTTCATTGCTGATAAAAACACCCCAAATCCTGAGCTGTCAACAAATTTCACCCCGTCAAGGTTAAGAATAAGATCGGTGTTAGGATTACTCAATAGCTTTTTAAGTTCTTCCTTTACAGGCTCAGCAATAAGGGCATTAAACCTGGATACATTGTTGAATGAAACGACTAAAACCCCATTAATTCTTTCTGTAGTAAGCATGTTTATGTATTAATTATTTTGTTCGGAAAACTCATTTAATTCCTTCATAGCAATGTCACATGTAGTAACAAATCTGTCAATGTAATCAGGATACTTATCAGTATCTAATGATTCCAATGCTTTTAGTTCAAGTTCTTTAAGTGTAGCAGCCATATCCTCCATTCCCATAATTGCTACCGATGATTTTGCTTTATGGGCAATATTTGCCAACAACTTCCATTCCTTTGCCTCCAGGCACCTTTTCATTTCTTCGGTATACTCGGCTACCTGTCCATTGAACAGATCTATCATCTCCTTAATAACTGATGCATTTCCATCCGTCATCTTCTTTAGGTATGTTAAGTTCGTTACCATCTGCTCCCCGTATTTATTTTGCTATTAATGAAGGTAAAGATAATAGTTTGATGCTAATTATGAAACACACAACAAAATTATTTTAAGGAATTTATTGAATAACCCTTGTTATATGATATCTCAAATGAATTGTTCATTATAAATTTATAAAAAATTAAATATATTTAATACTTTTAGTGCGTATTTATTAAGCTACATATAATTACACTATGAAAAGATATATCCTTTTTAGCGTATTTTCCATACTTCTATTCAACTTTCTGTCGGCGCAGGAACCGGGAAATGTTGATGAAAGTGTGAAACGCAAAAAACTGAAAGATGCCCAAAATGCATACAATAATGGTATTACCAAAATTAATGCCGGAGACCTTCAAAGCGCTATCTACGATTTCACAAAAGCCATTGAAAATAAACCGGACTTTGACCTTGCTTACCTGCAACGGGGTAAAATAAATTTTGACCTGGGTAACATCGCAACATCCCTTGAAGATATCAACAAGGCTCTTAGTATTAATGGTAATCTCGGTGAAGCATATTTCTGCAGAGGTTTTGTTCAATTTTCGAGAGACACTGCTTTTGATCCTCTGCCAGATTTCAATTTAGCTATTGAAAAAGGATATCAAAAATCTTTTGTTTATTATTATTTAGGTTTAGTTAAAGCGCTAAATAAAGACTATAACGGGGCTATACAGGATTTTACCAAAGCAATTGACCTGCAGTCAAATTATTCTTATGCATACCATGACAGAGCAAGTACCAAGCGCCAGCTTGGAGATTACCAGGGCGCCAATTATGACTATAAACAATCGATCAACTATAATCCCAACTTTGTACTGGCTCATAACAACCTGGGACAAATAAAAAAGATAACAGGGGATTTTCAGGGATCAATAGCGGATTTCACTTCTTCCATAAATCTGGATAAAGATTATTACCTGGCTATCAATAACCGGGGCACTTCCCGTTATCAATTAGGTGATTACGAAGGTGCGATGGAGGATTTTAACACAGTGATTTTTATTAAAGAGGCCTTCGCATTTGCCCATAATAACCTGGGTATAGTATATGTAAAAATGGAAAAGCTGGACGATGCCATAAAAAGCTTTGATAAAGCAATAAAACTGGATAGTCAGTTTGGACTTGCTTACATGAACAGAGGGTTTGCCAAAGAACTTAAAGGAGACCTGGAAGGAGCATGTACCGACTGGAAAATGGCTGAATCCCTGGGTGTAGAAGAAATAGTAAAGTACCTTAAAGAATGTAAATAACCCGAAAACCTTTACCTATGAGATATATCCGATTTATTTTTTTCGCATTCCTGATAAGCTGCTTAAGTTTTACAGCTTTATTGGCCCAAAGCCATATACGGATTAAGAAAAGTGAATTCAAAATAAAGGATGATGGCTTCAATACAGCCTGGAAATCAATAAAAAGAGGGGACAAACTATTTGACCAGGGAAAAGGGACATTCCGCATGGCCCGTGATAATTATCTTTATGCCTATTCTTACAATCCAAATAATGCCGAGTTAAACTTAAAAGTTGGGATAAGCTATTTATATACTGACAACAAATACGAAGCTATTAAATACCTTCAAAAAGCCTATACTTTAAAACCTGATGTTACATGGGATATACATTACCTGCTCGGAAGGGCCCACCATATGGTTTACGAATATGATGAAGCCATTGAAGAATACATGAAATTTCAAAATGATGCTACACTTAAGGAACTCAGGGATTGGGATGTAAATATTGGCAAATTAATAAAAGAATGTGAGACAGGAAAAATATTGATGAATACCCCCGTCCGTGTTATTATTTCCAACCTTGGTGAGCAGGTAAACTCTGATGGAGACGACTACTGCCCTGTTCTTACCAGGGATGATGATGTACTTTATTTTTCCTCAAGAAGAAAAAATGCTAAAAAAGATAAGCGTAGCCCTGTGGATAACAAATACTATGAAAATGTATACGCTTCATTCCAAAAAAATGGACAATGGAGCAGGGCATTCAGGCTTGACAAACCGGTAAATGATGAGCATAACAATTCGGTTGTAGAAATATCCAGGGACGGAAAAACCATGTACCTCTACAATGGTTTTAAAAATGGAGGTGATATACTCTATACTACGAAAAATAAAAAAGCAGAGTGGAAGAAACCTAAACCTGTGCCAAAAATCAACAGCAAATACAGGGAATCATCGATGTGCTTGTCGGCTAATGAAAAAACCATCTTTTTTGTCAGTAACCGAAAAAAGGAGACTTTTGGAGGCAAAGATATTTTTGTAACTCACAAAAACTATAAAGGTAAATGGGAACGACCAGTTAATATTGGCCCAAACCTTAATACAGAATATGACGAAGAATGTGTAGCTCTTCATCCCAATGATTCTATTTTATATTTTAGTTCCAAAGGTCATGACGGAATGGGCGGATATGACATTTTTATGTCACAAATGAGTGAAGGAGGTGGATGGAAAGACCCGGTAAATATCGGATATCCTATTAATACTTCTGATGATGATATATTTTACAGGGTGGCCAAGAACGGTAAATACTCTTACTACTCTGCTAATAGAGAAAATAGTCAGGGAGAAAAAGATATTTACAGAGTAACCTTCCTTGGCGAAGAGAAGGAAATGATCATGGGAACTGTTGATGTTTTATGGGCAGGGATAGCCTATCCTGCAAAATCTATATTTTTTGAACCTCCAATTCCTATAAAAGTTGATACAACGTTGCTCCTTAAAGGAAAAGTGCTTGACTCTGAAAGCCAGAATCCCATTGTAGCTAAAATGGAAGTCATTGATAATGCTAACAATAAGGTTATTGCTACCGCTGTTTCTGGTTCTGATGGTGCATATAAAATAAACCTTCCCGAAAAGAAAAACTATGCCATTGAAATCCTTGCCAGAGGATACCTGTTCTTCCTTGAAGTAATGGACTTAATGTCTGAGCCCTCCAATGAGGTAATTGAAAAGAATTTCTTGTTGGAAAGTGTTGAAGTTGGAGCCAAGGTAGTGTTGAAGAATATTTTCTTTGAAACTGGCAAATCTACCCTCAAATCAGAGTCTTATTACGAATTAAACAATATTATCAGGTTCCTGCAGGAAAACCCTTCTTTACGTCTTGAAATTTCCGGACATACAGATAATGTAGGATCGGCTAAAACCAACCAGAAGTTATCTGAAGCACGTGCAAAAGCCGTGGTTGACTACCTTGTTGCCAATGGCATACCGGCCTCTAATCTAACCTATGCAGGGTATGGTTTCGATCAGCCGGTTGCACCCAATACTACAGCTGAAGGAAGGGCTCTTAACCGCAGGGTTGAATTTAAGATTTTGAGTAAGTAATTAGGGCTATTAGCTTTTGGTTATTGGCTTTTGGCTTGGTTTGTATTTTGTTATTACAACTGGGGATGTTTACAGTTAATTATTGCATACTTACATCCTGTTTTTTTGAAGTTACAGTTTATTTTTGAGTAGTAACAGTCTATTTTTAAATACTTACACCATATTTTAAAATATTAACATCCTGTTTTTGTATGCTAACACCGGATTTTTAAATACCAACAACCTGTTTTTAGAATCCCATTCCCTGAAACATTCAAATAAAATCCCATATTAATGAATTTTCTGAACTCAATCTATAAAAAAATCATTAAATTTATTAGAGTATAGATTAAAACTTCAGAGTATGAGAAAAACAATATCATTTGTATTTTTTTGTATAATATCAGCTGTAGCCTGGTCTCAGGAACAATCACATAATAAAAACATTTCCTTTTGTAAGGTCAGCCCTGATGGGGACTTCATAATATCAGGCAGTCAATACGAGCAAGCCGTAAAAATCTGGGATGCAAAAACAGGAATGCTGCTTAAAACCCTGCATGACCAGAGAGCAGGAGGAATTGTTTTTTCAAACAAGGGAGATTTCGCCTACCTGTTGCCGGGTGATTATGACCTGACAAAAATAACATTCCCGGATTTGAAAGATACCACCATGAATCTTGATGGCAAATATTTCAGCACGCTTTACGGTATATGTGCCAACGATGAGGATATTCTGGTAAATGACCTGAAATGGGATGCAAAGAAGAAGAAATATAATAACCATTTTATAGTTCTGTCAATCGCTGATATGACAAAGGTAAAGTGGGAAAGCGCCCCTACTTCAGTTAGTAAACGCAATAATACCTCCTTTGCCCCCTCCGCTAATCGTTTTCTTACTGAAATTGAAGGAGAAAAAAAAGAAGAATGGCAGCTCTATGAAATTGGTACACCGGAACCAATTTTAATTATAAAGGATAAAGATATTGTTGATGGGAATTTATTCCTACTTGATCCGAAAGGGCAAAAATTTTATACAACCGGTGCAATTGTCGGTGGAGCCTATTCTATTCCTGACTTGAGAAGACTCTTTGATTTATCTAATTTTGTGCCTTCAGCAACCTCTTTCTCACCCGGCGATGACACTATAATATATTCCGGCTATTGGGGAGCATATATGATTAATACTAAAACAGGAGAAAAAATCTCACCCGTTCTCTTACCAGGATTATATAATTTCGATATTGATCGTAAAGGCAGGTTTTGCGTGGGACGCGAAAGCGATGGGACCCTACTTACAATATATGATGGAAGTGATGGTTCAAAAATTGTCGATCTTGTGGATGATTGGAAATTTATGAATGAAGAAGACCGTAAAAAACAAGCCGCTGAAGAAGATGCGAAATGGAATTACAATAAAACGGTTCCTAAAAACTACGAACTCATGAATACATCACAGTTTGTTGACTTTTACGGATATATTGTAAACCTGCCATACATGGGTAAAGAATCGCATGTATATGTAGCTGCACAAAACAAGACAAACAAAACCCTGAATGTTGAAATAAAGGTAATTTTTGAAGTTGCCAAAGGAGTGGATAATACAGGCAGAAAAATATATACTGATGGATCCTACTTTACATTGCGGCCAAATGAAATACTGGTGGGTGGAAATGCACTTATCTATATTATAAATGAAAAGAAGGAAGACTTTGCCAAAATATATGTGGATGAGGTAAAGGTTACCGAAGTTCCATAAGAATAATTAAAAATTTTCCTTTAAATATTTTCGAAGGGACTTGGAAAGCCTGAAACCTTCAGAGACTTTACCTTCCATTCTTTCTGTCCAGGCATCAAGGAAATCGCCTTGGTATACAAATTCCTCACATAAAAAGACTGATATTGTATTCAATTCATGGTTATTTTCGAAGTCAATAACATAATCCGGTTTACTGTATACTTCAATTCTTTTCCTGGAAAGGATATTAAACATAGTATTAAGGGTATCTAAGTGCTCATTATACAATTCTTTGCCATTCATTCTGGCATTACTTTCAATGGTTAATTGAAAAGAATTATTCGGACCAAAAAAACCGCACGACATTAGCAAAAAACTAATCGATATAAAAAGCAAATATCTATTCATTTTATACACCATATTTAAAAATCTAAAATATAAAATTCATACTACAATAGTACTGAATTGATAGAATATGCAGGTTTATTAATCCATATTAAACATTGTTACTAACTTGTTACTAACCATTCCCCAAATTTTTAGGCATTTGAAATCACAATCCGTACTTTTGAATAACCTATTCAATAATTAATAAAAATGAAACATCCATGATAAATCTTTTAACACACACGAGCATGATTATAAACGACAATCATCCGCTCAGGTAAAAGCTTCGTGGA
>JAFGOZ010000058.1 GCA_016926235.1 Bacteroidales bacterium
GATCTGGTTTTTTACCAGCTGAAGCTTATCGGATTTCATCCCCATGATGTGTATTTAACTGGTATGTTGAACTTTTCGTGCCCTTTGCTCCATGGGCAGAATGCAAGAGTATACAAACCGATTAACCGGCACCTCAATACCCGTTTTATCTGCCAGTTTCACCACAGTTCCATTCTGGTATTCGATTTCCGAAGGCTTGCCTTCCCATACATCGCGAGTGAGCGAAGATGTGGAATTATAAGGAAAGGAATCGATGAAGCCTACCGTTTTGGAAACGAAATCGTGATCTATCTGAATGTTCATTTTTTGCGATAGCTCATAAATCTCTTCCAGCAAGGCAACCATCATTTCCCGGGTTTCCCTGAGTTCACGCAATTCTCCATAGGTTGAACGGGTAATTGCCAGCAGCCCGCTGACACAAATGTTGATGAATTTTTTCCACAGTTCGGCCCAGATATCATGTGCTATCCATGCCTGGATACCGGCTTTTTCAAACACCTCCAGTATTACACGGGTTCGTTCACGGGTCTGGTTATCGGGTTCCCCAAAGATAATGGTGGGCTCCACGCCCAAATGGGCAATTACGCCGGGTGATTCAATTTTGCTGATGATCCGGCACAATCCGCTCAATACCTGTTGGGGTTTAAGCACGGCCAACAATTCATCAGTTGCCAGTATTCCGTTCTGAAGTGGCAAAACTGCAGCATCGGGGTGTATGATATTTCGTAACAGTCTTCCGGTTTCAGCAACCTGCCAGGCTTTAACGCCAAGTATTATCAGGCTGGCATCTTTCACCGCCCGCATGTCATCGGTAGCACGAACAGTATCAATATGGAAGTTGCCGTTCAAGCTGTTAACACGAAGTCCATTTACTTGCATCGCCTTCAGGTGTTCACCACGGGACACAAAAGTGACATCGAAACCCGCCCGGGCCAGCCTGCCGCCGAAATACCCGCCTACTCCGCCCGCTCCGATAACTGCAATTTTCATTTCCAGGAATATGAATGATGACTTTGGATAACTAATTTAGGCAATATTTATGGAAGAAGCAAGGAAGGGAGAAGCAGGCAGGTTGGAGTACCATCCAATGGAACTGTAATACCTGATAAATGAAATAATATGCAAACCATCATATTTCTTATACTTATAATCGAAGCACCACCATGTTTTCTATTTAATATATTTACTGATATTTATCCGCTTTGTTGAAAAATATTTCAACAAATATTAACAAAATATTTTCCTAATTAATAATTTTTTACTAAAATTGGTTTGCATAAGTATTCGTTGGAAAGATTGAGATGTTAGGGGAGAAGTTGAGGTAAGGTAATTTTGTTAAAGGGATTGGTTTAATATTGTCAGTATTCCCCTATTATTCAATTCTACCAGGTTGTATAGTTTATTTAACTGCTGTATGCGATAGGAAACTGCAATAAATTCTATTCCAAAATATTAAAGAAATACTTGAAAGAACAAATATAAATTATGTATATGCGTCAAATCTTTATTGTTGTGCTTGCCATTATTTGGGGCTCGCATTGGAGTTTTTCACAAGATCACGAACCGGTAAATTTCAATATTACGCCACCTTCTCCAAATGCTTTATCGAACATTAAATTCGGAGATATCCCGGTAAGTACATACACAGGTATACCCAGAATTGAGATTCCTTTATATGAATTTAAAGGAAAGTACATTGACCTGCCGGTAGTAATGAGATATCATGCCGGAGGCGTTAGAGTTGAAGAAATTGCTTCCAATGTGGGCTTGGGTTGGGCATTATCTGCAGGAGGATCTGTTTCAAGGACTGTTAGGGGTTTACCTGATGATATGGCTACTTCTGGCTATTTATATTGTGGGCCAATTGAAGCTTATCCATCGATTGAATATCCACCTGAAAGTGCGACATCAAAGCGATATAGATACTTTACAGGAAGAGAAGACGCTGAACAGGACATCTATCATGTAAATTGTGGAAACTTGTCTTTCAATTTTACTATTTCTAAGGAAGGCATAATTCAAAAAGATCCTCAATCCAAGATAAAAGTTGAAAAGATTACGGGGTCCTTAATTTCAGAGAGTTATGGAAACATTGCTGAATGGAGAATTACAGATGAGAACGGAATCAAATATTACTTCAATATTAAAGAATACTCAAAATCAACTACAAACAACAGTTTTTTTCAACCAATTTCTCCAGCATTTGTCGTTACCTCCTGGTATTTGCAAAAAATAGAAGCACCCTTTGGTTTTGAAACTATTGAGTTTGAGTATGAACCGTATGATTATACTTACCTGCAACCATTGAGTGAAACATACAGTAAGGGAACATTTTCCTATATAACTTCGGAACTTTTTCTGAAAGCACAAAGATTAAAGAAAATTACCACAAGTGAATCAAACATATATCTCACTTATGACAATAACGGATTCAGATGTGACCTAAATGGTGACCGTGTTTTAAATACAATATCAATAAAGAACTGTTTTGAATCTGAAGTAAAAACATTCACGCTTACATACCAATATCTGACCAATTCGGGATTTGTGAATTATACTCCTTGTGCTTCAGGAACTAACCAATTAGACAAACGTTTGATTTTATCCCAAATCAAAGAATCAGGCAAAAATCCATTTAAGTTTACATATAAGGATGGCTTGCCTCCACGTGATTCCAAAAGCCAGGATCATTGGGGTTTTTATAATGGACAGCAGAATTCATCTTTGTTACCAAAGACTTATTTCAATAATCCTTGCTATTCTTCTGAGGCATACCATATTGTAGGTTCCGCAAACAGAAGGCCAGATCCTGAATTAGTCAAGTGTGGTACTTTAACAAGAATTGAATACCCGACTGGTGGAAGTACAATTTTTGAATATGAAATAAATGAATCTACAAATGCATTGTTGGAATGCACATATGAAAACATGACTTATTCACTAGATGGACTTGCAATATCAAATTCACAAATTACGATTAATAAGATACATTTACCATATACAAATATGGTCTTTGAACTACTTAATTTGCCTGCAGAAATTAATGATCCATCCTGTGGAATAAGAGCTATTATAAAACAAAATAACACTGAATTATATTCCATCATTTTTACTAGATCTGAATATAATAATGGAATCAGAAATAAATCAATACCCGTTAACCTCGCCAATGGAATTTATGAATTATCGTTTGAATACCTACGCACTGATTTATGTCCAAACTGCTCTACTAATCCATTTCTTCTTAATCTTAAATATACAAATGAATCTGATGATAATACAAAGCGTGCTGGAGGAATAAGAATCCTTAGAATTACTGAAAAACCTGATCCTGTAAATAGTACCAATGATATCATTAAATGGTATGAATATAATTATCCTAATGGCAAATCTAGTGGATATATTCTTCATCATCCGGTCTATCTGACTTTATTCAAAGATGATCAATTTGGGCAAAACGGTCTTGCTTGTTATTTTGGATCACTTACTAGTTCTTCACGCGCTGTTTTAGGTAATACTCAAGGAAGTCCTGTCGGTTATTCAAGAGTTGTTGAACATTTTGGGGAAAATAATGATAATGGATATATTGAATATTTTTATACTTCACCTCGTAATTATCCTGATTTTTATGGAAATAAAACTGCTTCAGAATTTCCTTTTGCTCCAGCAACGAGCTTTGAAAACTGTAGAGGACTATTAGTAAAGAAACTTACATGGAGTAATAATAATGAATTGAAAGAAAAGGTATCCAATACTTATGTTTTCAATTACAAATGGGATGATGAAACTATTTCTAATCTTAAAGTAGGTTCTGATGAATCATGGTTAGGAGACGGTAATATTTTTATTAATCAGCAATATGTAAATTACCAAATAAAATCTAGTCTGGTTTCCACTCGAACCGTAATATTTCCTGCTGCAAACGATTCAACTGTAACTGTTACTGATTATTCCTATAGTCCTGATTTCTACCAACTAACTCAAAAAGCAACCAGCCTCTTATCAGACAATAAACTCATTGTCGACAAGTACTATTATCCTCAGGATTTTTCCAGGGGTAGCATTTCTGCTATTGACAAGTTTTTTAACGCAAATGTCTTTAATGAAACAATTATCCAGGAAACATGGAAAGGCAGCAATATTAGTAATCTCTCAATGGTAGCTTCTACTGTTAATACTTATAAAGATTCCCTTAATGGAAAAGTCTTCCTTAATGAGGTTTATTCATTGAAAAACAATAAACCGTTACTTAAAAGTGAAATTTTGGAATTCAATCCTTCTGTATTACTAAGAAAACCTGAATACTATCATCGTGAACTCAAAATATTCAAATACGACGATAAAAACAATATTTTGGATTACAGCAAGAATAACAATATTAGAACAGCTATTCTATGGGGCTGCAACCGCACATTACCAATTGTCAAAATTTTAGGTATTGCCTGGGATAGTATTCCATCAGCTATCAGGGCTAATGTTGCCAGCAAGACCTTTTCCACTGGTTTAAATATTAATACGGTCAAATCTGAGGTAGATTATCTGAAAGGACAATTATCATCACTAATTAGCAATCCCGCATATATGGTGACATTTAATACACAATGTCCATTGGTTGGGGTGACTTCACAAACCGACGTGAACAATAAAACTACCTACTACCTATATGACGCTTATGGAAATTTAATTAAAGTGCTGGATCAGGATCTTAGTACTATTCAAGAATATAAGTATCACTATAAGGAATAATCTATTTATCAATGGCTCAATATAATATACTCGAAGGCATAATTATAATCTTATGAATAATAGATACATACAAGTCTTTCATATAATCGTTATCGCATTATCGATATTATGCTATTACCAAAAATCAAATGCGCAAACAATAATTCAGGCGGGAGAAATAGCCGGTGAGTGGACCAAAATCGGATCTCCCTATTTGATAACCGGTGATATCAATATTTCTGCCGGAAAAACCTTGAATATTGAGGCCGGTGTAACGGTTAAATTTAAGGGTTTATACGTGCTTAATGTACAGGGAAGCCTGAATGCCATCGGTACAGCAACGGATAGTATTTATTTTACCATATCTGATTCATCAGGTTACAGGAATGATTTAAATATTGGATGGAATGGAATTCACTTTGATCCAAGACCTGTCAGGTGGGATACGGTCCGAAATAATCAGTTATTACATATAAAGAATTATAATTCGGATTCCTACCTACCTGATCAAAACAAAACGAATGAGAATTACATGCTTTCCCTTTCCATGGAAGGTCCCGATCTGGTCAACGATGAAAACTTTCCGAGGGCTTCCATAAAAACAAAACAAATTTCTAAACTTACCTTTTGCAGGTTCGAGTTTGCCACTTACAGTAAGAAGGCCCGGCCATACCTTTTCGGTGGCATCGTTTATATTTATAGGTATCCTAACCTTGTAATCAGCAACTCTGTTTTTGAAAACAACCGCTCTTATGCCGGAGGAGCTGTTTACTGCAAGGAAGCCACACCGGTTATAAAGGACAATACTTTCCGAAACTGCACTGCAATAAGCAGTGGTGGCGCTATGGTTTTTATCCATTCAGGTCCCATATTAATGGGAAATCAAATCACAAACAACGCTTCCGGTCACAATGGGGGCGCAGTTCTGTTTTATGAATCCTGTCCGTATGTTCTTGGAAATATCGTGTTGAATAACAAAGCCAGGAATTTTGGAGGAGGATTTTATATTGAAAAAAGTACAGAAAAAGTAATCAGCCAGGGAGATTATACAATGAGTGATAATACAAAATCATCAAGAAATCTATCCGTATTGGTTGAAAACGTTGACAAGAATACAGCAAAAAATGCAGGAAATTCAAATGGCCGGTTCCACAACAATCTGATTTGCAGCAATAATGCGAGGGAAGGTGGAGGAGTAGGTATATATGCAGCTGCCCCGGAGCTAGTAAATAATACCATTTGCGATAATACTGCAGACAATACGGGGGGAGGTTTTTATTGTTTTTATTCAACTCCTTCATTGGTGAATACAATAATTTATGGAAACGGGAGCAGGCAAGGAAAAGGAGAACAAATGTATGCTGTTGGTAAAAATACTTTTCTTTTAAGTTACTGCAATCTTGAAGCTGGGATAACGGGTATTGGTAAAGACAGCACCTGCAAACTCAGCCTGGATTATTCGAACATTCAAAGTAATGTTCCTTTATTTAAAGATCCTACTCACTTTGATTATTCGTTGCAAACCCAATCGCCATGCATTAACGCCGGCTACTCTGATACAGATTCACTGCATCTGGCGAGCTTCGATTTGAAAAAACAGGATAGGATTATTGACAATTATATTGACTTGGGAGCTATTGAGTACTCGGATTCAGAAAATAAACTAAAAAGTGCCAATGAGAATTACGAAACGCAAAGTGAAAAAATAACGGCAAATAAGGAACTTGTTTTTAATGTATTCCCAAATCCAAGTACAGGGCAATTTTCTATAGTGATTTGCAATAATCCCTATCGCCTTATTACAGTTGAGATTTTCTCTGCTACAGGTCAGAAGGTATTCAACCAATCATTGACAACAAAAGAGAATATTCAAGAGTCCGTTGATTTGAAGGGGTACTCTTCAGGAATATATGTAATTCATTTAATTGCAGATAACAAAATCATTTGCAAGGACGAAATTATTATTGAATAGCATTATTTAATTCAACGGCCTATTGATTGATCTTACTGAACATGTACACCCAGATAACAATAATTTATTATGTTACAATTCATTCAGAAACAATTACTCATAGAATCGGTTAAATCTCTGAAAATCATAGCTATATGTTTTTTAGTCATTTCAACTAATGATAATGGGTTAGCACAAATAAATTTTACAGGTCTTACAGGTTATAATTATATTTATTCAAAAACATACTTGCTCAAGACAAGCAGTGGCACTGATTATCGTGAGAGCATGCAGTATTTTGACGGATTTGCAAGGATCAACCAGACTATTGATTACAAAGGAAGTCCTGCTGAGAAGGATCTTATTCAACCTATTGAGTATGATAATTTTGGTCGGGAGACCAACAAATATCTCCCCTATGCTTCAACTGCCGTGTCAGGCGCCTACAGGTCATCATGGAAAATTGAGCAGGCAAGTTTTTACACAACAACACTAGCATACGGTTCTACTGACGGTAATAAAGCATTCGCCACATCTGTTTTTGACAATTCACCGCTCAACAGGTTAATGAAACAGGGAGCTCCGGGTGATGCATGGAAGATCGTCAGTACAGCACCTGAACGCCAGTCTTCAGAACATGTAATCAGTTATCAATATTCAAGTAATAAAGGCTATGTGGTCTATTACTGGACCATAACAGGTACATACCCAAATATAACATTTACAAGAAATACCTATGTGACAAATTCTTTATTTAAAAATGTGATCAGGGACGAAAACAACAATCCGGTCACTGAATATAAAGACAAACAGGGAAAGGTAATCTTAAAGACAGATGCCTTGGGCGGGAAAACATATTATGTGTATGATGAGCTGGAGTTATTGCGTTGCGTTCTACCACCACTTGCTTCTTCACTTGTCTCCGCCACATCCTTCACCATTACAAGTACAACTTTTAAGGAACTAGGTTATTATTATGAATATGATGCCCGGCACAGAATGATTATTAAACAGATCCCGGGTAATAACGGCAGTTACACGATGGTTTATGATAACCTCGACCGGCTTATTGAAACTACCGATCCAAAGGCTACCCGAAGTTATGTTGATTATGACCTTTTCTCACGACCTGTTGAAACCGGGATCTATGAAGCCAATATAAAAACCTGGAAGGTTAAAACAATTTACGATACATATGTATCCCGAACGGATTACAGCATCGGATACCCTTACCAGAATGTATATTATAGTTCCAGAGAGACTGCAGTTAAAGGAAAAACAACTGTAACCATTACCAAAGTAATCAATCCTGCTTCAGGCATGAAAACTGAGTTAGTAACTATTACCTATTACGATAAATATGGGCGCATCATCCAGGTTCAGTCTGATAATCATCTGGGAGGCAGGGATATCATAAGTCATTATTACAAGTATAAAAACAGTGATTTGATTGAAAAAACAAAACATCAGCATTGGAAAACCAGTTATTCAGGTAATGCCAACCAAACCGTTGAAGAAATATTTACTTATGATACTGGAGGCAGATTAAAAACCACCGATCATGTTTTGAATGGAACAACCTTACGCGTGTCATCAATGGCTTACGCTGAAGATGGTAAGTTAAAAACAAAAACGATAGAAAATTCTTTTCAGACAATTGATTTTAGGTATAATATCAGGGGCTGGCTTACCCAGATGAACAATCCTTATGTATACAGCAGTACCAAAAGGTTTGCTTTACAATTAAGTTACACGGAGGGTTCATATAATGGGAATATCACCAGAATGGAATGGAACAATTGTACTGGAGGTTCTCTGGTTTCTAGATATGATTTACACTATGATCAGTTAAACAGAATGACCGTAGCTTTATACTCTGAATACAATAATGGCATCTTCCTACCTGCATCTATGGACAAGTACACATCAGTTGTTGTTAACTACGATGCAAACGGCAATATTTTATGTGCCACCAATTATGGAGATTTTGAAGATGGTACAAGCCTGACCGGCACAATTGATTATCTGAACTATGCGTATTATAATGGAGGAAAGAGCAATAAATTATATGCTGTCGGAGATTATGTTCCTGACATATATGGCCGTGGGGATTTCAACGAATCCACTTCAGATGGTTATGCCACCCAGGAATACAACTATGATGCGAATGGAAATATGACATTTGATAAAAACAGGCGCACGAACATTGCATATAATTTTCTAAATTTACCTGAGTATGTACATGATGGTTTAGGGCATGACATTTTTAAATACATATATAATGCCGTTGGTATGAAAATGCGCCAGCAGTCCTTTCTGGGAACGGCTACAACCTTTGATTACATAGGACGATTCGTATACAAAAACGATGTCCTTGATCATATTATTACTCCAGAAGGCCGTGCAGTATTCACCAATGGCACTTTCAGCTACCACGAATTTCATCTGAAAGACCATCTGGGCAATATCCGGACAGTTCTCAAACGAAACGGATCCACTGTTCAGATACTCCAGGTGAATAACTATTATCCGTTCGGTATGCTGATGGGTGCACCCCTTGGGGAAACCTACAGCAATAAATACCGTTACAACGGCAAAGAAAACCTAACTGCCACAAGTTCCACCTACGGTGTGGATGTGAGTTGGTACGATTACGGCGC